>JAIDKP010000390.1 GCA_029051445.1 Muribaculaceae bacterium
GTTTCCCTCCGATTCCTGGACTTCCACGCGATAGCAGTTCTCCACGCGCTCCTGGATCCAGCGGGCGATATTCTCGGCAGTAGGATTAAACGGAAGCACCTCGTTGAAATCGGCATGGTCGAGTACCCCGGTCACACTTTCCTTTATGTGGGTGAAATCGGTCACCATACCCGACTCGTTAAGCTCCCTGGCACGGCAATAGACCGTGATCACCCAGTTGTGGCCATGCTTGCGCGTGCACTTGCTGGGATAGGGAAGCTGAAGCGAGTGACTTCCGGATATCTCTAAACGTTTGCTGACGTAATACATTTTCTTATATCCTTTTACTTCTATTTTTCCACCGGTGTCATTCCAAGTTCGGCGGCACGCTCGAGCATAAGGGCACGAGCCTCGTCATGATCATTGTGGATACGGCCGTCCAATATGGCCTCCTTCACATAATTCTTAAGTTCACCAACGATTTTAAGCCTATCGGGGGAATCAGTAGGCTTCATGCCGAACACCGCCATGATCTCATGCCCGTCGACAGGTGGCTGGAAAGTTCTGATATGATCCCGCTCCTCGAGATCCTTCATCTTTTCCCTTACAATCTGAAAATTATGCAGCAGCCGACGCACTTTTTCTGCATTCTTCGACGTGATGTCGGCTTCACAAAGCGTCATAAGATCCTCGATATCTTCTCCCGCATCAAACAGCACACGGCGCACAGCCGAGTCTGTCACCTCTTCCTCGACAAGAGCGATAGGGCGCATATGCAGCTCCACAAGTTTCTGCACATACTTCATCTTCTCATTGAGAGGAAGCTTGAGACTGCGGAATATTCTCGGTACCATGCGCGCGCCTATGAAGTTATGGTTATGGAAAGTCCATCCCTGCTTCACATCCCAGCGCTTGGTCACAGGCTTGGCGATGTCATGCAGCAGAGCAGCCCAGCGCAACCAGAGCGAATCTGACTTTTCAGCCACATTGTCGAGAACCTCAAGAGTGTGGAGAAAATTATCCTTGTGACCGCGTCCCTTCACTGTATCGACACCCCTCATGGCATCAAGCTCGGGAAGCACAAGCGGCAGCAGACCCGACTCCGACAGAAGCATCCACGCCCTCGAAGGCTTGTCGGCCTGCATCATCTTGCAAAGCTCGTCGGCAACACGCTCCCGTGAAATGATCTCCAACCGGTGGGCATTGCGCCTTATAGCCTCCATTGTCTCCTGAACGATAGTGAAATTGAAACGCGCGGCAAAACGCACGGCACGAAGCATACGCAACGGGTCGTCGCTGAACGTGATGTCGGGATCAAGAGGAGTCCTTATAAGCCCCTTGTCAAGATCACCGATACCACCGAACAGATCGACAACCTCGC
>JAIDKP010000391.1 GCA_029051445.1 Muribaculaceae bacterium
ATCCTGAACTGACCAACTATCGTTATGTCACCTACGGGGCGACAGAGACTGCCAGTCCCTATGATCTCAACGCCCGCAACAATATAATCGTGCTCGGCTCCGGTGCTTACCGCATAGGCAGCTCCGTTGAGTTTGACTGGTGCTCGGTCAATGCAGCCACCACATGCCGCAAACTTGGCTACAAGGCTGTGATGATCAACTACAATCCCGAGACGGTGTCGACCGACTACGATATGTGTGACCGCCTGTATTTCGACGAGCTGAGTTTTGAGCGCGTGATGGATATCATCGATCTTGAGACTCCGCGCGGTGTTATCGTGAGCGTGGGCGGTCAGATCCCCAACAATCTGGCCATGAAGCTCTACCGTCGTCATGTGCCTGTGCTCGGCACTTCGCCCGTGTCGATCGACCGCGCCGAGAACCGTCATAAGTTCTCAGCGATGCTTGATCAGCTCGGCATCGACCAGCCCCGCTGGAAAGAGCTTACCACAGAAGATGAGATCCACTCGTTTGTCGAGGAGGTAGGTTTCCCGGTACTTATCCGTCCGAGCTACGTGCTGTCGGGAGCGGCGATGAATGTATGCTACGACTACGATCAGATGCACACGTTCCTCAGTCAGGCCGCCAAGGTGTCGAAGGAGTATCCGGTTGTGGTATCGGAGTTCCTGCAGAACGCCAAGGAGATCGAGTTTGACGCAGTGGCCCGCAACGGTGAGATTGTTGAATATGCAATCTCGGAGCATGTGGAGTATGCCGGCGTTCACTCGGGTGATGCGACTCTTGTTTTCCCCGCCCAGAAGATATATATGGCCACAGCCCGCCGCATCAAGCGCATCAGCGCCCGCATCGCCGAGGCTCTCAACATATCAGGCCCGTTCAATATCCAGTATCTTGCCAAGGACAACTATGTGAAGGTTATCGAGTGTAATCTGCGTGCTTCGCGTTCGTTCCCGTTTGTGAGCAAGGTTCTTAAAAAGAACTTCATCGAGACAGCCACACGCATCATGCTCGGTGAGAAACCTGAAGTCGCCGACACATCGACATTTGATATCGACTATATCGGCGTGAAGGCTTCGCAGTTCTCGTTCGCGCGTCTGCACAAGGCCGATCCTGTGCTTGGTGTCGACATGTCGTCGACCGGCGAGGTGGGCTGTCTGGGCCGCGATCTTGACGAGGCTCTGCTCAATGCCATGATTTCGGTCGGCCATCATGTTCCCCAGAAGGGTGTGCTCGTCAGCTCGGGCGATGCACGTGCAAAGGTGGATATGCTCGAGGCCTGCCGCCTGCTTGACTCGCGCGGCTATAGTTGTATGCCACACCCGGAACGGCTGCGTTCCTCACAGCCAACGGGGTGAATGCCACACAGGTATGCTGGCCCGA
>JAIDKP010000392.1 GCA_029051445.1 Muribaculaceae bacterium
GGGTTTCCTTTATGTCGGGTGTGACGATTACTGCTGTCAGTCCGGCCTCTTTTGTTATTGCCGAGATAATTCTGTTGAAACAGTCTTTGGCCTCGTCAAGCATGTATGCCCAGTCGGTGCCGTCATGCGGATAAGCGAGAAGTACAGATGTGACCTCGCTACTCCATTCGGCAGGCATAATTCTTTTCTTATGCATCTTCGTCATGATCGGCAAGGCTGTCCCACACTGAGTTGCGGTTCTCTATGTATTCTTCACAGAAGTCAAGAAATCCATTTCGGAAACTGCTGCCATTGTCGTTGCACCAGTCTACATAAAGTTTCTTGAGCTCATCATCATCGGCAATCATTTTTTTAAATTCGGCTTCAGCCATATCAATGCTGTCGATGTCGGATATGATTTTGACAAACAGATCGGTTATTTCTGTCATCTCTAAAAATGTGAGTGTTTAAAATTTAACAGCCCCAAAAATAGTGCTTTTTAGAATAAAATAGGTCTTGTCGAGAACCAAAAAGAGTGATTGAATGTTATAAAGACATAAAACGAATCAGAATAAGTGATTTTGAGATACATTTTAGCTATTTAGATTTTGATTGGATGATTGAATTATGGGGTTCCGACAGCCGTTGAGGTTCTCGGAGCTCCGTTCTTTTTAATCAGGTGCTGAACTTAGGGGATCTGAAATATGCCGTATTTCATAATTCCTGATAGTTTGTTTTGTCGGATAATCATGTTATATTTGAACTCGATAAGTTAATGAGTGTATGTTTATGGGTGAAATTTCAGTTTTGAGAGGGCTACTTTTGCGTGACAGGTCGATCAGGCGTTTTGATCAGCAATCTGTGTCAGTGGAAATGCTGATGGATCTTGTGGATCTTACACGGTATTGCGCATCGGGACGTAATGCGCAGCCATTGGTATATGCTGTTGTGAATCAAAGGAGTCTGCTTGATGCGGTCTTTCCGGCTCTTAAGTGGGCAGGTTACTATGAGGACTGGGATGGCCCGTCGGTTGGTGAGCGCCCGATGGCATATATCATTCAAGCTCTTGATACAGAGATTGTGACAAATCCTCTTTGTGACGATGGATTGCAACTTCAGGCCATAACACTTGGCGCAACGGCGTATGGGCTTGGCGCGTGTATTATAAAGTCGTTTGATGCAACTGTAATACGGGAAGTGTTCGGGTTGTCTGACAATATAAAACCGTTGTATGTATTGGCTCTGGGGTATCCGGCAGAGAAATCTGTTATAGTTGATCAGCAGAGTCGTGACGATATCAGATATTATCGTGATGGCGATGACATGCAGTGCGTGCCGAAGCGACCTTTGAAAGATATAATATTAAGTGTGAATAATTATGGGATATAAATTTCATTTTGACCATTATAATTTTAATGTTGCAGATCTCGACAGGAGTATCGCGTTCTATGCAAATGCATTGGGGTTGGCCGAGGTATCGAGAATAGTGCCTGATGACGGTCGCTTTATAATTGTGTATCTTGGGGATTCGGATACCGGGTTCAGGCTTGAGTTGACTTGGCTTCGTGACCGCACGCAGCCTTATGATCTTGGAGAAGGGGAGTTTCATCTTGCGCTAAGGCTTGGCCCAGGGCAGGATTTTGATCGCGTACGTCAGTTCCACAAAGATATGGGGGTTGTCTGTTATGAAAATCCCGAAATGGGAATATACTTTAT
>JAIDKP010000393.1 GCA_029051445.1 Muribaculaceae bacterium
GCATTACCGTTGAGCGATACAGCCTTGGCGGTTCCGGCAATGAACGGGTTGATGAACTCGACATTGAACTTGAAGGTGCAAGTCTCACCGTTGTCAAGAGTTACAACATACTTCATGCCGGCGAACAGAGTCGGAGTGCTGAGCGGAGCATTAAGCGAGATAACGTTGTTGGTAGCGTCGTAAGCAACACCCTTCTGAGTCGAAGGCTCGAGCGAGAAGGCGATAGCCTTGGCATTGTTCACGTCGTCGAAGTATTCAAAGATATTCTCCTTGACACCGGCCTTATTGGTGATCATCTCAAATACCTCAGAAATCTGCATCGAAAGATCCCACTTGTTGGTGGTAGCGTTTACACGACCCTTCGTTACAACCACGTCAGCATAGTTGTCGACTGTGCCGGCATAGTAGAGGTTATTAAACTTGTAAGCAGTGCAAGTCTCCTTCACGTAGAATACCTGAGTGAGAACGATGTCACCAAGAACCTTCTTGTCATCCGACGGGATGGTCACAGTCACTGTGTACTCGGCACCCTTGCCATTTTTGTTGTCGTAGGTGTTCTGAGACTTAACGAGCTCGTTTACATCAACAGAGATGTTAGAAGTCTGAGTTTCACCGTCGTTGAGGAGAGTAGTAACGATGATGCCGTCAGCCTTAGTTGTATAAGCCTTGTCAGTAGCGACAGCCTTGTTGCTCTCGAGAACAACCTTCTTGCCACCCTTCCAGGTCGAGATCTCAACAACATACTCATTGTCATCACCACCGTAGTAGTTCCAGAAGTTGGTCGAAGTAAGACCAGTCTCACCATAGATTGTGTTATTTACATCCATCCAGGGCATCTGGCCTACGAGAGTGTTCTTATCGGTGAGGTTGTGGTACTCATATTCCTTGACAGGGCTGATATCACCAGTAATAGCATCCTTATCCTCAGCAGAAACGCTCATCTCAGTGATCTGGATCTTGATATAGGCAGAAGCGACGAGCTTGTCCTCACCCTTGTTGTTGGTCAGGAAAGCGTCGATGCGAACGACCGGAGTACGGCCGATAGCCTGAGTGAGAGCGCCGGTGAGATTAGCAGTATTAACCTTCAGCACTGTGCCGTCGAGTGTGACAAAATCCTGCTGATTGGTCTTCTGGGTATCGTCTGAGCGGTACTCCTTCGGCAGAGAGAACTTGTAGCTCTGACCAACGAAGCCGAGCTCTTTGAGGAAGCCCTTGTTGGCTACGAAAAGACCGGGGATATCCTTAAGATTCACACCAACCTCGCTGTTATAGACGAGAGTAGTAGCGTAGTCGGTAGCTGTCAGAGGCACAAAGCTCTGGATAAAGTCGCTGGTCTCGCCATTGGCTACGATAGCCTTTGTACGTGCATAGAGACCCTTTGTAACAGCTGTCTTGGGAGTAGTGGTTGTCTTGGTGGTAGCGATGCTGTCAACAAGGATAGGCGTAACAGCGGTCGACGACACCTCGATATAGTCCGAAACAGTGTTGGCCTGGCCGTTCCACATGCTCAGAGCAGCGATGTTCTCCTCACCCGACTTGCTTGTGAGTGCCGATGCGTTGATCGAAGCCTTGAGGCTGATCTCACCCTTTTCAGCCTTGCCGCTGACATAATTCAGAAGAGTCTTCTTGTCGCCTGCGGCACGCGAGGTAACCACGCGGTTGATGAAGCTGTAGTTGGCGTTCTCGGCAACGAAAGCGTTGTCGGGGTTAACGCGGTAAACGAGGTCAATGATGTTCGACTTGTCAAAACCTGTCTGAGGGATGAAAGACTTGTCGGCGGTGTATTTGGCCTCGTCGAGGTATGTAGCGACATGGTAGAAAGGATCGTCGGTTGTGGGATAAGCAACTGCACTGCTCATAACCGAAGGAACGAATGCGATCGAACCCACGTTAACGCCAAGGTCGATCACAACATCGCCGGTTGTACCCTCTACGCCCGACAGAGTCAGCTTAGTGCCTGTGTAGACAGCTGTGATGCCATTGCCGGTAACAGTTGTCTCGCCTTTCCATGAGATAGTGGTGTCTTTGACCTTCTCGCCATCCTTATATATAGCGAAGAAGCCATTGTCCTGCGGAACGTAGTACTCACCGTTCTCACCGTTGGCACCATTGCTGCCGATTGCCTTGTTTTCGGTCTTCTGGCCATTCTCATACCAGTAGCCGTCGGCGCCGATTGTCCAGGCTGTGCCGTTGGCACCGTTCTCACCGTTAGTGATCTTGTAGACGGTTCCGTCGATCGTGATGTCAATACCGTTGTCGGTCTTAGTCACGTTGCTGATGATCTTGCCGCCCTTGACCAGGTCCTGCACTTCGCTCACCTTTGTGACAACACTGTTAATCTGGTTCTGCAGATTGTCAATGTCCTCATCATAGTCCTTACAGGACGTGAAGGATCCCGCAGCGCCTGCCATGAGACTGGCCACCAGCATCCCGTTGATGAATTTTTTGTTCATAAAAAACAATTAAGTTATAACTAATATTTGTTTGGTTTTAACTTTTTAATGCCTCGATTCCGGCATATTTCATACATGCCCGGCAATCATGCACACAAATATAGATATAACTGAAAGGGTGGATTTAAAGGCGATATTGCAGGAACGACACACATGTGTGGCAATATTCACCGAAGAGCCCGATTTTATATTATTTTGCCCCGATTTTAAAAAATAACACCCTGTGCTACAACAACTTCAACCCTTAGTGTCACACGCGCCACACTATTGTCGCGCTTTACGCATCCACATGTACACACACCACCTCCTTGCAACCGGTATAAGTTTGTCGCAGGAATCAGTTGCGCTGAAAATCCTCATCGCGACCTACCGCAAGGTTACCCGAAAGTTCCTTGAAGAAGTCACGCTGCAGAATCACCGAGATACGCGCAAGAAGCGCCGTGTCGATCGAATGTTTCTGAAAAAGGCGGTAGATATTGGAGCGGTCACAGCTTAGTTTGCGGGCAAACCAAGAGACGCTTCTCTCCTGCCTCACGAGTTCCTCTCTGATCAGGGAGCCGATGGAATCCATGTGGGAAATTGATCGATGTGCCGCATCCCCATGCACAAAAAAACAACTACAGTATCTTATGCAAAACGTGGGATGCCTGACACCGTAGTTCCCAATTCAAGGTATTCGCACGTACCTGCCAACATGGACTAACGACATCGGCAGCCCACGCGAGCTATATGCAAAACCACACACAATCAATACATGCGTAACATGGTATACGGCATCAGCCGCCATACACGATACAACATCATGATTGCGTGAATTTAATACACATCTCAGTGGACGTCCTTGCGCAGTCTTGCCCAATGTTGACATTCAAGAAGTGCGAATTTTTGAATTTCTGGGAAAAACCGACGTGAAAACGTCTTGCATTATGATCCGCCGTCAAGCCTCTGCCGGACATTATGCGGGATCGGAGCAAAAATAGTTATAAAAATCAAGTCGTGCAAAAAAAGGCCGTTGCGCACATTACCACACAACAGCCATCACCACATGATAAGACCGATACAATCATAAATGCCGGAAACAGAAAACCGATTCCGGCGCGGGACACAACAACCCCTGCCTCTCTCGCTAACGGACGAGAACCCTCACTGCCGGCGACAATCCGCGGCTCACGACATACACACCCGGCTGAAGTTCTGGAGTTGTACCGCTCCCGCTGTAGACCGTGATTCCTGAAGCCGAAACCACACGGAACGCGACATCGCCTTCAACACCGATGCATCTGCCGCTGACATATATACCGGAAGCATCGGCATCCGACACTACATCGTCTATCGACGACACTGTCGGGTCAAGATTCATAAAAGACGGGCCATCGAGTTTCTCGATACGCTCCCACACAAAATTCTTCACAAAAGTGATCTCCTCCTCATAGGTATTTGGAGTGCGGGGATTCTGATGCACCGCCTGACGCAGTATAGGCCAACGCTCGAAATTAAGATCGGCCGATGCCTTGATATCCTTGTAAGTCTGATCAATAAAAGCCCCGATCGCCTCCTGATCAAGCCTGCCGCCGTTGCGCAGACGCGACCACATCTGGCTCAGCTCACTCTTGGTGGTGCGGTCGTCAACAAGAATACGCCTGGCCATCACATCCATCTGATTGGCACACATCACACCCGACTGATACAGAAAGGCACTTTTCCTGTTCATCGGATACACACGCACATCGTTGTCAAAAGCCAGGTCGAAATCCCACACAGGGCCGGTATATATTTTCGGATCAAGACGATCCTTATACATATATACACTCCAGTATATGTCGGGATTGCCCGAGAGTTCATTCACGATGAAATGCTGAAGAAACGACTCCGTGTCAAACACCGTGCGGTAGCCCGATGTCGGACTTGTGAACAGCGTACTGTACAGTTTCTTCTCAAAATCGTTGAAATAACCCGTTATGTAGCGGTATTGCAGATACACCCCGTAGTCGGGAGAATGAAGCGTGACAGGCACGCCCTTACTGCTCGTAAACCACTCCATGGCATTACCCGACGCATAGGCATCGATCTCCATGAGATAGCCGCCGGTGAGCGCGTCGCCAGATGTTTCGATAGCCGTCATCTCGGTGATATCGACACGCCCGGGACGTATGTCGATCTTGTCGCAGAGCTGATAATTTCCCTTGAACTCACCGTTGAGAAACACATCGACCGGCCGACAGAAAGGCACATAAGCCATGCCGACACGGCGGGCTATCTCAAACGCGACGATATTTCTCATCAGCGACTTGTCGCCGTAGTTGTTGACAAGGCTCCATTTCTTTGCCTTGCCGGGCGAACCCAGCACATCGGTTTTCTTGTCAAACTTTATGCGCCACGGCTTCTTGGGAAATCCGCGGCTCGCGTTACCGCGCTCCCTCACCGTCATCGGCTTGTCGGTATCGATCCTGTGATTGTCGATTATTACCACACTTCCGGCAATCTCCGTCTCCTTGTCAAAAGGCTCCCTTGAGTCAATGGTATTGATACAAACAGTCGGAAGATTGGTCGGCTGCCAGAGATTAGAGTCATCCCCGGCACCGGCATGACCGTAGAACTCCAGATCCGCGACATTGCAGCGCGATCCCGACGGACCTACATAGCGCACATAGCGGAATCCCATCGAGCAATCGACATCGGCGTAGTCCATCGTCCCGAGCTTGCCCCTCTCGGTTATCATATAGATCGGCACTGCATCGGTGAAATCCGCCTTGTTGGCACCCTGAAAGACCGCAAACTTCACACGCTCCTCCCCTACTGTCCTGTCATTGCGTGGACGCCAGCCGACCTTGGTTATCACATACTGGCGGCCAAGATCCATGCCCACCCAGCCATAAGAACGCTCCTCGGTGGCGAAATAGGTATTCTGATTGCCGTCAAACGCCCTCGACTGGCCGTTGCCGACAATCCCGTTCACACCATAGTCCCAGCAGGCCGAGCCTATATATGTGCCGGTAAGCTTCTGATCGCCCATGGCAGTGAGCGACACGGCAAGCATAACTATCAGCAGAAGGGATTGCCTCATAACAACAGCGATATCTATTATTGTATTTGATCAGGCCACACAGACACTATTATCTGCCTTTCAGCGTCACGATGATCACGCCGTTGGCACCACGCGTGCCGTAGCCCGCGCCATCCTTGATCACATCCACTTTTTCAACCTCCTGGACTGTCAGCGACGGAGGCGTGGTCGACTCTGTCCCGTCCACGACCCAAAGCGGGGCGGTGCCGCCATTAAACGACGACGAATTTCTCACGTTGACATTCAGGCCGTCGTCAGTCTCAACCACCTGTACACCGGGTATAAGACCGCGCATGGCCTGAATAAGATCCGACTGACCCGTAGCTACAAGCTGTTCTCCGGTCACACCGCTGCGCGGACCGAGGTATTCCCTTTTCTTCACATAACCCATGCCGGCATTCACAAGCTCCTGATCCTCGATGCCCTTGGCCGTGACCTCACCTATAGTGATACGCATACCCTTGCTGCCGTTTACAGCTATATCATAGACCTGCTTCTTAACAACAACATGAATAGTTTCGGTCGGCTTAACATCCGTCAGACCAAACTGCCCCTTCTTGTCCGTCTTGGCATACTGTTTGGGGTTATGCACATAAACTTTGGCACCCTTCACAGGCTTGCCGTCTAAATCAAGCAACAGACCGTTGAACGGCTCCGATGCCACAGCCGCGCCTGTCATGGCGAGCGCGAGCAGAATTGTAGAGAAAATCCTCATGTTTTTTTGGTATTTAATAGAATGCATATAATATTGTCACAATGCAAATATAAAAATATAATAAGAATATTCGATGAAAAGGAGAGCAAAAGTCGGCCTTGGGCCGGGTCGCGTTGGCATAAGCCACTTCTTTGAGTTAACTTTCCCCAATCCCGAAG
>JAIDKP010000394.1 GCA_029051445.1 Muribaculaceae bacterium
GTTCTTGTTGTTATCTGACCGTTCAATCTTGGGTAGCGTTTTGAGTTGAGGAAAAATGTGTTGGGATAGCCGTTGAAATATACACACAGACTCCGGTTATATTGAGGATTTCGTCCATGCGCATTTATGTGTATTTGTCATGATGGTATTGTCGTTTCAGCAGAGACGCCGGCGTCTGTAGAAACCGGCAGTGGCGAGAATAAACAGCATGGTTCCGGCGCCCTGCATGAAAGCCACGGTGTGAAAGGCTGTTGAAAAACCAATGTTTTCAGCTATAAAACCTCCCATAAGTATGCCGAGCCCCATGCCCAGATCCCATGAGATCAGTATCGACGAATTTGCCGTGCCACGCTGGTCGTGCCGTGCCACATTTATGAACATATTGAGAAAAGCCGGATACATCTGACCGTTGCCGAGACCGATCAGCAAAGCGGAGAGGTAATAGCTCCACGGTGTCACTACAAAACCGAAGAGAAAATATCCGGCCAGCGACAGCAGGACTCCGACGGTAGCGTTGTGAGTCAGTTTGCCGGCACGCAGGCTTCTGGCTCCGAAAAGACGGGAGACAAACAAGCCGCCTGACAGAAGCATGAAAAACATACCGGTTCCGTCGGTTATGCCGAGCTCTTCTTTGCCGTATATGGCCACATAGTTACTCATCACTCCCCAGCATAGCCCGAAAAAGCAGATATTGACGGCAAGTAGCCACGCTCTGGTAAGGAAAAAATGGTCAAGACTGAGTTTCGGTTTGTTGCAGGTTCTTTTGTCACGGGGCAGCCTGACGGTTGTCGAACACATGAAACCGGTGAATGCCAAGATCAGTGATATCCAGAAAAGCAACATGAAATTATCGGTGGCATGATAGATATAGATGCCGATACTCGGAGCGATGGCCATTGCCAGATTATTGCTTAGCCCATAGTAACCTATGCCTTCGTTGCGCCGTTCTGACGGAAGTACATCTATAGCGACCGTACTGTTGACAACAGTTGTCGCGCCGAACGGAATGCCGTGCAATGTCCTGACAATGGCAAACA
>JAIDKP010000395.1 GCA_029051445.1 Muribaculaceae bacterium
GTTTATGACGAAAAGGCTTTCAAACTCAATCTGTCGGATATTCCGGCGGAATTGCCTGTTCTCGGCATATGCTATGGCGCGCAATTCCTGGCTTACCAGAACGGCGGCAGCGTAGAGCCCGCCGGATCCCGTGAATATGGCCGCGCCAAACTGTCGTTTGTCAAGAATTCAGATCCACTTCTTGCTGATGTGAATGTCGGTGATCAGGTGTGGATGAGCCATGGCGATACGATCACTTCGCTTCCTGCAGGCTGGGAAATTATCGCGTCGACTCATGATGTAAAGATCGGAGCTTATTGTGTGCCCGGTTCAAAGCGTTGGGGAGTCCAGTTCCATCCAGAGGTTTTCCATTCGGAATGTGGCACCACTATACTCCGTAATTTTGTAGAGAAGATATGTGGTTCAAAGAGAGACTGGAGTGCAGCCTCGTTTATTGAGACGACTGTTGCTGCTCTTCGTGAACAGCTTGGCAACGACAAGGTTGTGCTTGGACTCAGTGGCGGTGTGGATTCATCGGTAGCTGCTGTTCTTCTAAATAGGGCAATCGGAGACCGCCTCACTTGTATTTTTGTTGATCACGGTCTGTTGCGCAAGGATGAATTCTCATCGGTTCTGCGTGATTATGAGGGTCTCGGGCTGAATGTGGTCGGAGTAGACGCTTCCGAAAAGTTCTTCAGCGAGCTTGCCGGTGTCGAGGAGCCGGAGCGTAAGCGTAAGATTATCGGAAAAGGTTTTATAGACGTATTTGATGCCGAGGCTCATAAAATTGTAGATGTAAAATGGCTCGCTCAGGGAACAATCTATCCCGACTGTATTGAATCACTGTCGATTACAGGCACAACGATCAAGAGCCATCATAACGTAGGCGGTCTTCCCGAGAAGATGAACCTTAAGCTTTGCGAGCCTCTCCGCCTCCTCTTCAAGGATGAGGTTCGTGCTGTCGGTCGTGAGCTCGGAATGCCTGAGCATCTGATATCACGTCATCCGTTCCCCGGTCCCGGACTCGCGGTGCGTATACTTGGTGATATCACACGTGAGAAGGTGCGCATACTGCAGGAGGCAGATGATATCTTTATCCAGGGGCTTCGTGACTGGGGTCTCTATGATCAGGTATGGCAGGCAGGTGCTATTCTTCTTCCTGTACGCAGCGTAGGTGTCATGGGGGATGAGCGTACCTATGAGCAGGCGGTAGCACTCCGTGCGGTGACTTCTACAGATGCCATGACAGCAGATTGGGCCCGTTTGCCGTATGATTTCCTTGCCAAGGTATCTAATGACATAATAAACAAGGTCAAAGGTGTAAACCGTGTAGCCT
>JAIDKP010000396.1 GCA_029051445.1 Muribaculaceae bacterium
GTCAAACGCCACATCGTCGGCAGCGGTCGAGGTGCCTATCAGATCAACGCTGTTGACAAAGCTCCCTGTCGTGGTGGCCTTTATGTCAAATCGGCCTCCTGAGCCAAAGGGCATAAAGAATTCATATTGCGCGCTCCCCTCCCAGTTGCCGTCGACGTTGAACGGGTGGAAATATCTCACGCCGGTCACGGTGTTGAACACATATCCCTGTGTGATCGCGTTCTGCATAAACCGCGCGTTTAGACTGACGTTATGGTATTTTTGTCCCTTCATAGGCTTGCTGAGACTGAACATTACCATCTGTGTGAGGCTACGTTTCAGGTCCGGATTGCCAATATAAGCGTTCATCGGGTCGATCTGTGGCAGAGTCACCATGCTCTGCATAGGTGCATCCTTGCTCTCAAGAATATATCCGAGGTAACCATACGTACCGTCTTGTCCCATAAGCTGTATGCCTCCGTTGGCTCCGGGAAGCACCGACGACCGTTTCAGCCGGGTAGGTATCTCGGCACCCACATATCGGTAATCGCGGTCTGAGAACTGCAGATCAAGTGGCTTGGCATTGAAATTTATACCATACTTCTCAGAGATCTTTATTGGCGACACGTGCGAGAAACTGGCCGAAACGCCGTGTGCGTTGCTGGTCAGCCTGCTATTGTGGCTCATGTCGGGTGAAAATACCGGTGCGAAGCCGGGAAGCGCCCGCACATCGGCGATCGTCACGGCATCGGCGTCGCCCGACAGATCCCAGTCGGCCGCGTTCGACACATTCGACCTGTTGGTTGTGCGTGTGTTCTCGTAGGTATATGAGAATATCACTCGCGAACGGTGCCAGTCGATATTCCAGTAATATGATGCTTCTCCCTTGAGTTTCCGGGTATTGTCGGGAGCCAGATCGCGCTGCTGAAAATCTTGTGTCGACGGCTTGGCATCGGTCGCATGATTGACAAGATAAAGCTGAAAAACATTATCCTTTCTCTCGTCATATCTTCCATAGAAGTTGAAGTTCAACACCCCCGACCCTGCATTTACCGATGTCATGACAGGGACATTGAGACTCGTGCTGTGTCCGTCTACGACATTCTGGCTGATATTGCGGTAAATAAGCGTATCGGCAAGACCTGTATAGCCGCGGTAGATATTATGCAGTCGATCGGCCGTAACTCCCTGCACTTCATCTCTGAACAGGGCCGATACATCAGATCCCTCCGACTTGTTTTTCAGATATGCCAGTCTCGGTGCAATTGTGATAAGACCTTTCTTGTTGAACCCTAATCTCAGATGATGATTGGTTGTTAATTCAAGTTGTTTTGCATGTGAATTATTGAACGAGTACAAGTAATTGTTTCCGCCGGGGAGGAAATTCTCGGTTGTGGTCGTTCGGTGTACGTCGTCGGTTGTATGCTTTAAATCTGTATTACCGGAAACGTGCCATTTATTAGCCTGTCCATCGGCAATATATGATATGCCACCTGACTTTGTAGTGCGTAATCCGGGCTGAATCTGATCTGGAGTCCATGAATCGGTGCTGAAATCCGATGACATATTGTTCAGAGCACCGCGAAATAAAAGACTCACGTTGTCGGAAAACCAGCGCCCGAACAACTTGCCGAGATAACGGTTGTCGGTGCCATATCCGGCCTCGGCATTTACCATCCAACCTATCAGGTACTTCCGTTTAAGTCTCACATCCATTGAGAACCTTTTTTTGTCCATTTCCCGGCCAAGTATCTCATTTCGTGCGGTATTCTTCTCATACACCGCGATATCTTTCACCGTGTATGCGCCGATGTTTTCGAGCATAAGCAGCCGGTTGCCGTTAAACAGATCCTTGCCATTGAGTAGCAGATCGTCGACCTTGCGCCCGTTGACTGTTATCTCCCCGTTGTCTTTGAGTGTGACACCGGGTAGCTGCTTTATGAGAGCGTCGATCATCGACCCCTCGGCGAGCACAAACTCCGACGCGTTGTAGACAAGCGTGTCCCCCTTGTGATAAAACAGAATCCTTGAAGAGGTAACGCTGGCCTCGCCGAGCTGTTTATGTATCTTCCGTCGTATGCGCACCTGGTCGAGCTTCACATTCTCAGTCACGTCACGCAGATCTATATCCACAATCACCGGCTCATAATCAGGATCGGCCAAATATCCGGCATCAGTCTTAAGATCGAGAGAAGTAGGAGCTACTGTAGCCTTATAAACCTTGCCCGATTCAAGCATCAGTCTCCCTTGACCGTCTCTCCATAAATCGGTGTCAAGAGCGGTTTTAGTTGAATCTGTTACATTATAGACTTCTATGATAAAGGGATCTACCACTCTCTCAGAAAGCGAATAGACAACCTCAAACTCCACTTTCACAGTCTTGTGCTTTTCAGTCTTCGCTCCGGCAAAAGCCATAAACGGCAACAGCAAAAAAAGCAAGAACGATAATTTAGTATTTTCTGGTATCATATCTAGGTTTATTTATATTTTGCAAATATATAAAAAAATGTTGCGCAGAAAGATCTGCGCAACAAAAATATTAAGAAATGTGTAACAGTAAGTTACAGTTTGTTATCCACATCCTTAGCAAGGTTTGAACAATGCAAAGGACCGCCATAATACTTACACGTCCCAGAATGCTCACGATTATCATTGCCTATAAAGAAACAGTCGTCTCCTTCTTCTTTCCCTTTACATGCTTCTATTTTAGGGCTTGAGCCTGAGCCAGAACCACCTGAGCCACTCATCGGTTCAAAGTCTTTCGGTGGATCGATTACCGATGCTCCGTCAGGTAGCTTATCGATCGGAGTGAAACATCCATGTTTCTTGTTCTCCGTATTATCAGTATTTTTCATAAACTGATATTTTAAAGTTTTTGTATTGTTATCTATCTCTTAGGTGATATGCATCAGAGTTTGTCGTGATGCTTAATTCCTACCAGGTGGTGTTTCGGTGTTCATAGTATTAGGACTAAGGTTCGGAATCTTGAGTGTTTCAAGCTTCTGCATATTAAACAAGAAACATATTCCGATTGTTTGGAGGGTTTGTGTCAAATTAAACGATATTCCTTGAGAGCTCTTTCTTAAAATAGAATAAAAAAAGGTACTGCGTACAACGGTTACCATTGTAGGGACTGAAAAAAAGGTTACATTTGTGAGTGACAAAGATTATGCATCCTTACACTGATACCTGAAAACTTATGATGAAATTATTTATGACTGCGCTGCTGGCGGTGGTAGCCGCATTTTCGATTGTCGCTTCGGAGCCGTTTATCGGGACGGTGCGCAATACAAAAGGGAAACCAATAAAAGGAGTTAAGGTCTATGTGGAGAATCCTAATGATGCAGTGAAGACCGACAGGAAAGGTGAATTCACGTTTGAGGATGCCGACAGTATTGATGTGATCTTCATTGACTATAAAGGGAAAAAACACAGCTTTGCCACCAACGGGCGAAGCGACATGATGCTCGTGGTGGGTGAGGATGGAAGAATGTTCGATAAAGACAGCTATGTAGGCGAGACATTCCACGGCCATCTGATCGACTACAATGGTAAACCGATAAGGGGCGCGATGGTTTATGCAAGCGACCCGTTTGACTACGTGAAGTCAGATCGTGACGGGAAGTTTCTTATCGACAATGTCGTCGAGACCGATACGCTGCACATAAAGCACGACGGCTACATCCACGACATAGCCATGGACGGCAGCAAGGGCATGTATATAAAAATTCTGCGTAATACAGGCCGCCGGATCGACGATGAAGAGGTGAACATAGGTGCCGGAAGCGTGAGGCTGCGTGATTACAATGGGCCTTATAGTAAAATGACAGCCAAGCAACTGGAAGCAACCGGCGAAACCGATCTTGTGAGGGCACTAAAATGGATGCCGGGGATTATCGTGTCTCCTAGTGGACATATCTCAATACGCAACTACGGAAGCCCTTTATGGATTATTGATGGAGTTCCAACAAGTCCAGAAGGACTGACTGTAATGGAGGTAGAAAGGGTTGTGGTGTTGAAGGACGGAGCGGTCTACGGTACTCGCGGTGCCGGAGGGGTTATAGTTGTAACCACCAAGGGCAGCAACTTCTAATCAGGATTAAAACGTCTCTTAACATTACGTTTAAGAACTTATTTATCACAATTATGTTGTTTAATTATACACAGATTTAGTTTGTGTTGAAATAGCAGAGAAGTTTAACCTTTATCTTTTATTGATTATGGAGAATAACGAGAAAAAGCCGACTTTTGAGCCGGTTAGTGCCGAAGAGGCAAAGAAGATCCGAGCCTATCGGGAAAAGATTATCACACAATCTGGAGGAATAGATTGTGGCTCGGGGTCACATGATTCCTATGGCTCATGTATTGGTAAACCAGAAGGAGTGCCGTGTTGCGTAACTAAGCCAAATGGACAAAATGAAATTGGCATATGTGCACGTGAAAGTGGTACAGATAGTAACATGAAATGTATAACAGATCCGACACAACTGCCAGATGGACCTAGTCTGCCAGAATGGCCATGACAGCTTTGACCATTGTTGAAAAAATAGGGTATCTGGGAGTTGACCGGGTGCCCTATTTTCAAGGCAAACAACAGAGTGCGTAAATATGTTTATATGCTATACACTTAAATTATAATTCACACAACTATGGGAAACATATTGACACAGGTTCTTGATTATCTTGGCGTGAAGCATACGCGGGCGTATGCCGATGAGGTCTATTCATCGCAGCCTTTCCGCGACTCGATGTACGGCCTGTCGGTGATGCTCGGAAAGTATCATGTGGCAAACCGATGTGTCAGGCTGTCGGACAAAGAGGCGATTCGCAATATGGTTTTCCCTGTAGTGAATGTTATATCAGGCCGTTATTTTATCTGTACGGGGATAAAAGAAGACCGTATATCTCTTGTCGACGTATCAGGCAAAACTTTTGAGATGCCTCTCTCTGACTTTATCGAGAAGTGGAGCGGCATAACGCTTACCGTCAGGCGGACGCCGCACTCGATCGAGCCCGATTATGTCCGCCATCATAAAGAGCAACGGCTCTCGCAGATAAAGAATTTTCTTCTTGCTGCCTGTGCTGCGGTGCTTCTTGCTGCCGGAATCGCTTGGAACTCCCTGCGTGGCCAGTGGTGGTGGTATGCAGTAATGCTGATTGATCTTGCGGGAATTGGAGTGGGGTATCTGCTGCTACAGAAAGAGCTTCACATCGACAACGGTTTCACCGACCGCCTGTGCGGACTGATCAAGGAGAGCCATTGCGAGGATGTGACGGAGTCGGATGCGGCCAGCTTCTTCGGACTGGCAAAAATGAGTGAGATCGGTGCCGGATTCTTTGGCGTGAATCTGCTCGCGCTTCTGTTCTTCCCCGGTGTGGTGTCGGCTATGGCTATTGTTGCGGTCGCAGTGCTGCCGTTCACATTCTGGAGTGTGTGGTATCAGAAATTCCGTGCCCGCAGCTGGTGCGTTCTCTGCCTCTCCACACTCGCGCTCATGTGGCTGCAGGCTGGGGCGCTTTGGGTTGGCGGGGCATTCGGCTACTATGCCGGAGTTGCCGCTCTGGTTTCATCGTTGATAGTGCTCATTGCTGCCTACGGACTGACGGTGCTTGCACTCGGACGTGTTGTAAAGACACTGGCCACCGCACGTGAGCGCGACATGTGGCGACAGCAGTTCAATACGCTCAAGGCCGACGAGAAAGTCGTTGAGGCGTTTGAGCACGACGCGCCGGAGTTTGGTGTGACCACCGACGAGTGCAGCGGCCTGATGTTCGGTAATCCCGACGCAGAGCGTCGCATAACGGTGTTCAGTAACCCGTATTGCGGTCCTTGCGCCATGATGCACGAGCGCATCAAGGACATGCCTGCCGAGGACTGCTGCGTGCAGTATGTCCTGACCTATTTTTCTGATGATCTAAGTGATGTAAACCGGTATATCATTGCCGCTTATCAGCAGCTCGGACCGAAACGGGCATGGAAGATAATGACCGAATGGTATGCCGGCGACAAAAGCCGTAGTACCGATTTCTTTAAAAACTACGAGCTCGACATCAACACTTCCGATGTCTCGGCTGAGTTCGACAAACATTTGCAATGGCGCGACGGCAAACCGCTTGCCGGCACACCCACCGTGCTGATGAACGGACGCGAGATTATGGCTCCCCTCATGGTGGAGGATTATGTTTATATGCCGCAGAAAAGCGCTTAGCCTGACCTATGCGATATGAAGATTATATTTGTTGACGAGCTTGAAAGTTCGCGTGCCAACGGCATAGGCACGTTCCGCCGTATGCTCCTGCCCGCCCTTGCCAAAGAAACGGAAGTGATTGTTCTTGGGCTTCAGGCCGGAGTTGATAAGCCGTCGGTGATAGAGGATGATGGAATCACAGAATACTTCTTCCCGAACTTTACCGATGAAGATGGCGGATGGCGTGCAAACGGTGGCAAGATTTTCGGCATGCTCAGCGAAGTTCTGCCCGACAGTCAGGAAAACGTGTTTCTGATCAATCACTCACCTTGTGCCCCGTTTATCGACGAACTGAAAAAGCGTTTTCCTCAAAGCAAAACCGCCTTTGTCATTCACGATCATGGTTGGTGTGGTCCGTTGCTCGGTTCGCAAAAACTGCTCCGGCAGATTGTTGTGGGCGGCAAGACTCCGCGTCGCGTATCGGATGAGACAATGGCGCACGTCAGAGACTATTGCGCCAAAGAACGTGAGATATATCGACGTGTGGATGCTGTTGTAGCGCTTTCCGACACGTGCCGCCGCACTCTCATTGACATCTACGATGTGCCCGCCGGGAAAATCCATGTCATTCCCAACGGTTACATCAGTCCGGCAGGGAAGCGACCGACCAGACATCAGGCAAGAAAGCGCCTCGGTATAGGGGAGGATGAAGAAATCGTCATATTTGCCGGACGTACCGTGCGCCACAAGGGAATAGAACCACTGCTGATGGCTCTGGGCGAGCTGCGTAAGACACATCCGCGGCTACGCTGCGTCATGTGCGGCTCGCTTTCAGGTTTCTCAAACTACGGACGCCTTATCGAACCTGTCGCCGCATCGCTCATAATGACCGGCTTTATCCCGCCTGACCGTCTGCGCTATTGGTATGCAGCTGCCGACGTGGGTGTGATGCCTTCCTATAGCGAGCCATTCGGCTATTCAGGCATTGAGATGGCCGATGCAGGGCTTCCTGTTGTTGTGGCCGACGGAAATTGCCTTACCGACATTTATGAGGATGGTGTGAACGGCTTTGTGGCCTCGATAGGGCGTGATGTGACTCGCACAGCTCCTTTTGTCCGTTCACTGACAGCAAAAATAGACGAAGCATTGACTTGTCCTGCTTCCAAGCGCAGCGAAATTGTTTCGGAAAGCCGCCGACGCATCCGCAGCTTGTACTCAGTTGACCGGATGGCCGCGTCTTATCTCTCAATGTTCCGGAGTATAGTTGCTAAACAATTGTCAATCAATAAAATATTCAACAACAGATCTAAGTTGATTG
>JAIDKP010000397.1 GCA_029051445.1 Muribaculaceae bacterium
GCTCAGACGGCCGGTGCTTTCACACTTCCGTCGTGTGGCGTGATTGTGACTCTTATAGAAGGTGTTGGCGAATGTCCGTCGGCAGGAGAATAAGTGACGGTCTCTTATGAGGGGCGTCTTTCTGACGGTACTGTGTTTGACACCACGGAGACCCCGATCGCAATGACCGTAGGCACGCTTGTACCCGGATTCAATCAGGGGCTTATGAAGATGAGACCCGGCGGCACCTATCGTCTTGTGATACCTGCGGAGATGGGCTATGGTCGTGAGGGGATTCCCGGAGTGATTCCCGGAAATGCGGCTCTTGACTTCACGGTGACACTTCAATAAAATAAAAAAAACAGAATAACAAACTGATAACGAGATGAAAAAGTTAATTATTGCGATGAGCGCAGCTGCGGTTATGACCGGTGTTGTGTCTTGTAGCAAATCCAGCAACAATTACGATGCCTCTGAGAAGGCACTTGGTGACTCTCTTGCCGTGACATTCGGCAACATGATGGGACAGCGTTTTGGCGAGCAGCTCCAGCAGATGCAGGCTTCCAACAATCCTGATTTCGACAAGATCGACAAGAGCCAGATCATGCGTGGTATCGAGACAGTGCTCAATGCCGACACTTCTAACCTGTCATACCTGACAGGCATACAGATCGGCATGCAGATGATGAACACCGTGATCGGCGGAACCCAGAGCGGTGTGCCTGTCGATGGTGCGAAGATGGCAGCCGCATTCAAGGCCGGTCTTGACACCGACAGCCTTAATGTCGCAGCCGCTCAGGCCGAGTACCAGCGCGTGCAGATGAGCGTGCAGTCGCTCGGTGACCGCAAGGCTGCAGCTGCCGCTGCAGTGCAGATCGAGGCCAATGGCAAAGCCGGTGCCGCATATATAGACAGCATCAAGGCCGCCGACTCGTCGGTAGCTACCACAGAGTCGGGTCTCTCCTACAAGATCGAGAACGCCGGCGAGGGCAACAAGGTGACCAAGGCCGACAAGGTTAAGCTCAACTACAAGGGCATGACGATCGACGGCAATGTATTTGACGAGACAAAGGAGAATCCTCTCGAGATGACAGCCGGCAATTTCATTCCCGGCTTCACCGAGGGACTCGAGATGCTTGGCAAAGGTGGCAAGGCAACGCTTTATATTCCGGGTGAACTGGCGTATGGTGAGAAGGGTGTGCCCCAGATCAACATCGGTCCGAACTCGACTCTTGTATTTGAGGTAGAGGTTGTAGACATCACTCCCGCTGAGTAATACAAATCCCATAATCAGCCTCGCTTCATCGCGAGGCAGACAGAAGATGACAGGGTGGCAGATTTTTCTGCCACCCTGATTTTTGTGTAATGCGTTGTTGAATAATAATTTGAATAATGTGCAACTTTTTTGGCAATATATTTGTTTAACTGAAGAACAGAAATGAACGGCAGACGTGACTGAAAGCCGGCTGATGCCCGGTGGAAGCCATCAAGTCATAAAAAAGAAATTAATAAAAAACTATTTACATAGATTATGGGAAAGATTATTGGCATTGATCTTGGTACGACCAACTCATGCGTATCGGTACTTGAGGGTAATGACCCCGTTGTGATCCCCAACAGCGAAGGCCGCAACACGACGCCTTCGGTGGTTGCATTTGTAGATGGCGGCGAACGCAAGGTAGGTGATCCCGCAAAGCGTCAGGCAATCACCAACCCGAAGCGTACGATCTATTCGATCAAGCGTTTCATGGGTGAAAACTGCAATCAGGTCGCCGAGGAGATCAAGCGTGTGCCTTATAAGGTTGTATGTGGCGCCAACAATACCCCGCGTGTCGACATCGACGGCCGCGAATATACTCCTCAGGAGATCTCGGCCATGATCCTCCAGAAGATGAAGAAGACTGCCGAGGATTATCTCGGTCAGCCTGTGACGGAGGCTGTGATCACCGTGCCGGCCTACTTCAACGACTCGCAGCGTCAGGCCACTAAGGAGG
Organism: Muribaculaceae bacterium; assembly: GCA_029051445.1. Taxonomy (GTDB): domain Bacteria; phylum Bacteroidota; class Bacteroidia; order Bacteroidales; family Muribaculaceae; genus JAFLTL01. Next base: position 1,974 of record JAIDKP010000397.1, read on the forward strand.
CCGGTGAAATCGCAGGTCTTACTGTGAAGCGTATTGTCAACGAGCCCACTGCGGCAGCACTTGCCTATGGTCTTGACAAGAGCAACAAGGATCAGAAGATTGCAGTGTTTGACCTTGGCGGCGGTACATTCGATATCTCGATCCTCGAGCTTGGCGACGGCGTGTTTGAGGTTAAATCGACCAACGGTGACACTCACCTTGGCGGCGATGATTTCGACCACGTTATCATCGACTGGCTTGCCGATGAGTTCCTGAAAGACGAGGGTGTGGATCTGCGTCAGGATCCTATGGCTCTGCAGCGTCTCAAAGAGGCCGCAGAGAAGGCCAAGATCGAGCTTTCGTCGACTACTTCGACAGAGATCAACCTGCCGTATATCATGCCTGTAAACGGTGTGCCCAAGCACCTTGTCAAGACTCTGACTCGTGCTAAATTCGAACAGCTTGCCGACAAGCTTATCCAGGCTACGCTCCGTCCGTGTGAGCAGGCTCTGAAGGATGCAGGTCTGACAGCGAGCGATATCAATGAGGTGATACTCGTGGGTGGATCGACCCGTATTCCGGCTATCCAGCAGGTTGTGGAGAAATTCTTTGGTAAGGCTCCGTCGAAGGGCGTTAACCCCGACGAGGTCGTGGCCGTTGGTGCCGCAATCCAGGGTGGCGTGCTTTCGGGTGACGTGAAGGATGTGCTTCTGCTTGATGTTGTGCCTCTGTCGGTAGGTATCGAGACCCTCGGCGGTGTTATGACAAAGCTCATTGAGGCTAATACAACAATTCCTACCCGTAAGAGCGAGACATTCTCGACGGCTGCTGACAATCAGCCTTCGGTTGAGATTCATGTGCTTCAGGGTGAGCGCCCGATGGCCAAAGATGACAAGACTCTCGGCAAATTCCATCTCGACGGTATCGCTCCCGCACCGCGCGGCATACCACAGATTGAGGTTACATTTGAGATCGATGCCAATGGTATTCTCAATGTTTCGGCAAAAGACAAGGCTACAGGCAAGGAGCAGAGCATACGCATCGAGGCTTCGAGCGGCCTGACCGATGCCGAGATCCAGCGCATGAAGGATGAGGCCGCAGCCAATGCCGCAGCCGATGCCAAGGAGAAGGAGCGCATCGACAAGCTGAACCATGCCGATGCCATGATCTTCCAGACCGAGAAGCAGCTCAGCGAGCTCGGTGACAAGATTCCCGCTGACAAAAAAGCTGCTATCGAGGCCGCTCTCGGTAAGCTCAAGGATGCCCACAAGACTCAGGATGTAGACGCTATTGATGCTGCAATGAGGGAGATCGAAACGACATTCGGCGCAGCTCAGCAGGATATCCTCAACGCTCAGGCTCAGGCACAGGCCAACGCACAGCAGGGTGGTGCTCCTAATGCCGGACAGCAGAGCGGCAATAAGGGCGGAGACGATCAGGTTACCGATGTTGACTTCGAGGAGGTGAAATAATAGGGTAATATAGATATTTCTGGGAGTGCGGTCCACGGTTGTGTGGGCCGCACTTTTTTGGTTGTGTATTGTGGGTATCTTCTTTAGATTTGTCATGATGGCGTTTGTGGAGCAG
>JAIDKP010000398.1 GCA_029051445.1 Muribaculaceae bacterium
GATATGGTAGGGGAAGAGGGAACAGCTGTGTTAACAAAGAAAGTTGGACAAATAGCCAGAGCCAAGCTAATTAATAATATTTTGCTGCAGAAAAAGTCATTATTCTCAAAAATAAAAAAATATTTGTTCATAGCCGTTGTAGTAATTTATGTTCTAATTGTAATTGCAGTAAATTTTGAAAATATAAGCGAATATGCAGGACATAGTAATGGCACAAATGCTGAGAATTTTATAGAATATGACTTTTCAGATGCCTCTGGCGATCAAGAAGGCATGGTAGGTGCGGCTGTTGTTGAGGATGGATATGATACTGATAGTTTGGCTTTAAACTATTTTATGGAACTCGCATTGGATATAGATTATGTATACTATTGTGAATATTCGAATGGAAAAACTTTCATGCTGGCAATTATCCCGGAAACTGGTAGTGGAGCATATTTGGCACCGTCGGGCAATGTATATGAGCTATTAATAGAGGATGAAAATGATGATAGAACTCAGTTCATTTGCTCGGCTGAAGATATAGACGGGACTCCTAATGGTCTTGTCTTCCGTGTCGAATTTTCTGAAGACGAAACTGTTAGTGGAATCATGGTAAATACAAAATATGATATAACATTTGAATTTTACGGAAAACATGCAGTTGAAAACATTTACTAGTTTGGTTGTTGGGGTAATACTAACAGCGACCCTTATCAGTTGCACAAGTAGAATCTGTAGCGAGATAGATCAAGCTTTTGAATATTTAAACGCAGACAAAACTGCAGATGGCGCTAAGTTGATTAGTACTCTTCTTCAAGAAGAGACAGAAGAAATGTCTGTATATGATATGTCGAATCTTGGTTTGGCAGCCATGGTATTCGGTATAGAAAGCAACGATCTCCAAATGTCGGAAAAAGGATATAAACTATCGCAAGTTGCAATCAGTAAAGATGCTGAGGCCTGTAACGAAATGATGAGAGATGAATTATATGTAGATGCTTTTGGTGATAATTACGTAAATGTTGTTAATGGCCTTTATACACACCTAAAAGATGTATATCTTTCACAAATGTGTATAGGAAGCTGGTCTACAACGTACAATAACTATTTATGGAATGAAACTCAGAAATTCAATGAAACGTTAGCTCTTAATGCCGATAAAACTTTTAGTGAGTCACTCGTTGTGAAAGCTCGGGGTAACGCAGATGATTATATTGTCGAGTTTACCGGGTATAGCACAATAGAAGGAAAATGGAATATAGAAAGCGGAGTACTAAGCCTTAGATACAATAATAGTACCATTCAGACAGATATTCCTGAAGAATCATTCAAGCTATCTCCGGCACCTTCTACATTCTTTTCTGGTAATTTTGTGGAAAGTGCTTTTATGGCATCATTAAGCGAAAAGGGAGCGAAAAAGTCAACTGAACGCGCATTATATAATATGTTGGACGACCTCTATCAACAATCAGAACCTTCTTATGATTTATCTTTTGAGGATAATGAGATGGTATTAAGGGCACTAAACAGGACTTTGACATATACAAAACAACAATAAATTATCATCGGAATAGTATAATGAGCATATTTAAATAGTATTCTGAATGTCTTTGATGCTTGCCATAAGTACAGACCTTTATTAGACTTCGATATATCAATGTAGCCGTGGAGCTTATAACTCGTTAACCCGGGTGCTCCATGGCTTTTTAAGTAAAGCATTTATAATGTATTGGCTAAGTTGTATTGAGAAGTGGGTAAAAACGTTTGCCGATGTGGTACACAAAATGTATTTTTGCTTTATAGAACAATTTACCTCATCACACAAATAAACATTGCCGATGTCGCGAACGTTTTTCATAGCTTTGCTCACGGTTTTCATCACCATGTTTCTAATGCCGACCGATGCTGATGCCCGCACCGACGGTTATCCGATAGCTAATTTTTCGGTAACGGCCAACGCGAGTGCCGACGGCGATCTGTTTGGCAATACTTTGATAAATCCCGGCAAGCTTGGCGAGTGGCTGGAGTCGCAGGGCAAGTTCCCTCTGAGTTTCAAGACGGGCGATGTGCCTGTGCCGCTGTCGCTGATCAACTCTAAGATCGTAGAGCGCAAGTTTCCGATCGTGCACAATGTCTACGGGTCGTCTAATCTTATCCCGGCGGAGATCTCGATTACGGCGTTTGCTCCGCTTGCGATAGACAATATAGAGGTGTCGTCGCTGCCGGTGCTTCTCGCCGAGATAGATTTTTCCGGAATTCTGTCGGACCGTGACATCACGCTCGTTATCTCGCGTGAGGATGCTCCGGATAAAAGTGTGCCATATGCGATCGCTACAGATTGCATAAATGCGGTTGCTACTGACTCGACTCTGGAGGTACCGGTGAGTCTCATGACCGATGATCATGTGCGTGTGAGAGTGGCTATCGCCATGCTCGATCCGCTCACATATGCCTCACGCCACTATGCTACGGCCGACGAGCTTGCCGAGGATGCCATACGGCGGTTTGACACGCTGCTCGATTTCACCCGCCGTTTTTCAAAGGCTATACCTGAGTCGGGCGACAAGGAGATAGACGAGTATCTGCGCTGGTATATGGTACCGGCTGTGTCGCTTACCAAGTGCACCAAGGATGGCGATGTGGTCACTATGGGATACCGCGAGCTCAATCAGCGCGACAGCTACATGACTTCGTGGCTGCATCTGGTAATGTTTCATGCCGCCGAACGCCGCATGATCGAGGAGAGTGTGGCCGCCATCACCCCCGAGGGGAAGATACCCACAACAATCCTCCCGCTCATTGACCGCAAGGACGATCTCGATATAAATGCATTCTTCATCATGCGTCTCGACCGTTATTTCAAGGCCTATCCAACGGCCGAGATGCCCCAGGAGTGGTGGAAAGCCCTTACAGCTGCAGCCGACTGGCTCATCTCGCGCGACACCGATGGCGACGGCATACCTGTGCAAAACTCGTTCTGGGGCGACTGGAAGGATGTGAAGGGTATCGAGGGACGCAAGTATTCCCCGTTCACGGCTCTGCTCTATATGGCCTCTATGCGTGCCATGAGCGGGATGGCCGGGAAGCTTGGGCATGATGATCTGGCTGCGAAGTATGCCGATGCGGCCGGCCGTGCCGACACGTTTATAAACAAGCCGACCGGGGAGGGTGGACTCTGGAATGGTGAATACTATGTGCAACGGTGGCGCGACGGATCGGTCAACGACCGTCTGCTTCAGGATCAGACGATAGGCATACTCATGGGCGTAGTGCCCGCCGACCGTGCCGAGAGCATTGTCAATGCCCTGAACAGCCGCAGTCTCACTGCCTATGGCGTGTGTGAGACTTATCCATATTATCCCGCCGACTTCGGCTATGCTCCCGCCACGTATCACAATGGAGCGGTGTGGCCCTGGGTGAGCTTCATGGACGACTGGGCGCGTCTGCGCATGGGTCGCACCGACGAGGCTCTCGATCTGATCAAGCGTGTTGGTCGCGCCGATCTTGTGGATTCCGGTGACTGGAGTCCTCATGAGCATATCAATTCGCTCACGGGCAAGAACCTCGGCTTCATGCTGCAGGGGTGGAACTCCAATCTGTTCGGATTGATCTATTACGGACTGCTGAATCCCGGAGTAGTCTTCTGATTTCCGGAACATCCCGGGCCTCACGGTTGTTTTATGTGAAAAACACGTTTCATCCGCGCAGGCCATGAGAAAGCCGATAAGAATTATTACAGTTGTATTGCATTGGGTGGTCATTGTCATGGCCGCCCTGCTCATTGTGTATATAACCCGCGATACACTCGCAGGACGTTCGTTTATCACCGACGCTTTTTATATGAAGCTACAGATGTGGGCCTGTGTGGTCTTTATCATCGATATCCTGTTCGGTATGATTGCCGCTGACGACCGTGGGGCGTTTATCAGGCAGAATATCTTTTTTCTGCTTGTGTCAATACCGTATCTTAATATTATGGAGTACTATGATGTCAGGCTCAATCACACTGTAGCTTATCTTGTGCATTTCATACCGATGATACGTGCCGGTTATGTCCTGGCTATAGTGACCGGGGCGCTCACGACTTCCGACCGCGTAAAGGGAATGTCGCTTGTCTATACCGTGCTTATGATCGCTTCGATCTATTTCTGCGCACTCGTTTTTTTTATCGAGGAGCACACCGTGAATCCGGGAGTCCATAATCTCTGGGATGCTCTCTGGTGGGCTTTTCTCGATGCTACTACTGTCGGCAGTAATATAAATTCCTATACGGTCACCGGGCAGGCACTCGACGTGTTTCTGTCGGCCGAGGGGCTTGTGCTGTTCCCCTTGTTTACAGTCTATATCACTAATGTGATCACGCGTAAACGCAGCGACTGGAACGCCCCGGAGTCCAAGCCGGCGCAGGACACGGCCTCAGACTCTGCCTCGGGATCCGCTACCATATGATGATCCGATAAGATGTTGCAGTGTCCGCATCAAATAGGTATCTTTGCCTATATGAATCGCAAGGGCAAACTTTATTTCCGTTACGGGACAATGGGATCGGCCAAAACAGCCATCCTGCTTGCTACCGCCTATAATTTTGAGGAGCGCGGTCTCCGTTTCATATGCATGAAGCCGGAGGTCGACACTCGTGAGAAACGTAACGTCATACGCTCCCGCATCGGCATTGAGCGTGAGTGTGAGATGATACGCCATGAGACGGATCTGTATCAGTTTTTCTCTGACATGTTCTGCCGCGACGGCATGGCTCTCGACTGGATTCTTGTCGACGAGTGCCAGTTTCTGACCGCCGATCAGGTCGACCAGCTGTCGCGTGTTGTCGATGATTTCGGCTCCAATGTGGTGTGCTACGGTCTGCGCACCGATTTCCGCTCGATGCTTTTCGAGGGGTCACGCCGTCTTTTTGAGATCGCAGATACAATAGATGAGATCAAGTCTACGTGTACTTGCGGACACAAGACGATAGTCAATGCCCGCTTCGATGCCAACGGTGATTTTGTAGAGGATGGAGATCAAGTGGAGATCGGCGGCAATGACCGATATACTGCCGTATGTCGTAAATGCTGGCGTGACAAGAAAATATCGCAGGCATCGCGTTTCACACTTTTCCCTCCAGAGAAGCCGTAAAGCACGTCCCACACATATTTTCCACACTTTGCATATAAGGTTGCTATAATAGCTAACGTATCACAGGTGGATTCTATTTTTCCGATAATTTCAGCATTCCGTCGGCGATGCCCTCTTTCACGAGCCGTCGGAAATGCTTAGTCCCTGTTTCCTCGTCCATCATACGTTCAATACCGACTAAAAGCTGCTTTGTCGTGCCTTGCTTGTCGGCGAAGACAACTGCATCGGCCGCCAGCTTTTTCACACCGTTGAAAAGCGTTTCTGAAAAATATATGTTTTTTTCAGTGAGAAGTGAATGACTGATTGCATACAGATATAGATCTGTCACCAGTTCGCTTCCAGGCTCAAACGAGCTGAATTTCCTGATACACGCTTTTATCACGCTTATTCGTGCCTTGGTGCGCCGGCCGCGCTTCACCCTCGACAGTTCTTTGTCGATCTGTAAAGCATATTTTTCGTACATCCCCTGCGGGTCGGGATTCGTGAAAAAGTCGAAATACTCTTTTGTTTCTTTGCCGGCGGAATATGCCTGGAGTATTATCTCGATGAGCTGCTCTTTCTCCATACCCCTTAGCTCGCGCAGGAGTGTGGTCTTAGACATATTTCCCGACCTCCTTCCAGCCGCGTGAGAAGTACTCGCGGTCGATCTCCTGTGGCCTGAGCACAACTCCGTCCCACACTACAAGGTCTATGTCGATTGTGATACGGTGATCTGGATCGTTACGGTCACGTCCGGCATCGTTCTCGATTTTCTTGATCACGGTTTCTATCTGATCTTTGTCGAGATCGGTCTCGATGACGGCGACCGCATTTATATATGGCACGTTGCCTGAATTGGGGCCGAATGGCCTTGTCTCATAAAAATCCGATACTTCTGCCACGCGTCCGATGTGCCGTCCGATCATATTCAGCGCGCCCATAAGATTTGTGACCCGGCTGCCGCATGTGTTGCTGCCGAGTCCGAGTACTGCCTTGTATTTGCCTTCTGGCCGATACGGGTTATTCATTGCCTGCATTTTTCGGGCGCAGGGTGATGACGGTGACTTCGGGTGTCGCGCCAAGACGCATCGGCAATCCCACAGTGCCGGCTCCGATATTCACATAAAGCTGATGCTTGCCCGTCTGATCCTTGTAAAGCCCTCCCCATTTGGGGTAGCGGAATGCCGCCGGTGACATTCCTGCTGCTTCTATCTGCATCGCGTGGGTGTGTCCCGACAGGGTCAGCGCGATATTAATGTCATCGCGGTCGCTTATTGAGTCTGTCCAATGGCTCGGATTGTGCGATAATAGAATCTTGGTGTAATCATCGCTTGTATCCGGATATGTTCTGTTGAGTGAGCCATAGACAGGGAAAGGTTTGTCCCCGATATTCTCAACTCCCAGTATGGCGATGGAGTCGTTGCCGCGTGTGTGCCATATAGTCTGATTGCGCAGCAGACGCCATCCCATGTCACGGTAGTGGTCGGTGAGTTCCTCCATGTTGGTCTGCTTGGCATTGAAGTTAAACCACTTGAAGTAGTCCCCATAGTCGTGGTTACCGAGTATCGCCACGACTCCGTCTGTCGCAGAAAGCTTTGCCAGAGGCCTGACAAATGGCTCGAGCTCTCGGCTGCGACGGTTGACTATGTCGCCGGTGAAGAATATCACATCGGCATTCTGATCGTTGATAGTTTTGACAAGCTTCTCTACAAATTCTGTATCGTGACCGAAAGTGCCGGTGTGGAGATCACTGAACTGAACGATGCGGTAGCCGTCGAACGATGCCGGCAACCCTTCGATCTCTACGGTCACTTCTTTCACATCGATCTGGAAACGGTTGTAGAGCGCACCCCACCACATCGCGATGAACAGCGCATAGGCCGCAGCGATTCCTGTACGGCTCGACCACTTGCAGCGTCGGCCGCCCCATAGCCGTGGTATGCGTCCGAGCAGATCGAATATGAGATATACAATCTGCGGAAACGTGAATGTCATCACGACAAACAGCATCCAGTTGAGTCGGAGCAGGCCTGCATCGTCGCCTGATCTGTAAGGCGTTGATATTATGGCTATCGACAGGACCGTGATGGCGGCGAGAATCGTAAGCCATATATATCGAGCGATTTTCAGCTTTGCGTGGCGCTTACGCAATATGTTGAAAATCCATATGCCGATTCCGATATTCAGAATAATCCATAATATCATCGGTATTATAGGTAGTCTCATTGTATCAGGCGATTATTGGAATGGCAGCCGGGATTTATGCTTTTTCCCGTGCCGCTATCTTGTTTTTTAGAGGGTTTGCATACATTACCCACATTTTCTCAAGCATGAAACTGCGGTCGGCATCATTGAATGAGTCGTAGTTTTCCAGTTTCTCGAGCTGGTTATGCCAGTATGTATCGGCAGCCTCTACATCCGAGTCGCTGTAGCAATTTTTCCATTCATGGCTTCCGTGCAGTTTGTCGTAGGCGACATAGTTGATCGGGAAAATATGGTAGCCGCAATGTATTTCCTTGTCGATGAGCGCACATGCTTTCTGTACGACTTCAGCCCGGTTGGCGTTTGAAGCGACGCATTCTCTCAGGTCGTCGTTTATGCACTTTCCGATGCGGAAGTTCACATGTCCCTTCTGTCCGAGAAGACCTGTCTCCATGCTCAGAAGGTCGTCACGCTGGCTTTTGTGGAATTCAGGATCTTTTTCTCGCAGCAGAAACTCGCGTGCTTTCAGGTAGTCGTTGGGGTCAAACTCATAGGTGATTGATACCGGTGTGATCTTAAGCTCTTCAAGTCGTTCGAGAGCAGATCCCTCTCCTGCATAGTCAAGCATTTTAATCACACTTTCCTGCGTGTGGTCGCTTGAATCCTTTGCGCGACCCTCGCGCTGAGCAATCCATACCGACTGGTTCTTCTCTGTGATACAGTAATGTATGTAATACGAGCTGACACTTATACACATCTA
>JAIDKP010000399.1 GCA_029051445.1 Muribaculaceae bacterium
ATCATCGGTAGCCATGGCATCAGCCATCACTGTCTCGGCAGCCACAGCTCCACGTTATGTCTTCTACTTTATCGGTCACGGCATGGGAGTCCAACCAACTCTTGCAGCACAGGCCTACTGCCGGATCAAAGGTCTGGACACGCCGATAATGATGCAGCTTCCTACAATGGGCATGGTTACCACGCACTCAGCAAGTAGCCCCGTAACCGACTCGGCTGCTGCGGGCACAGCACTTTCAACCGGAAGCAAGACCAAAAACAGCATGCTCGGCATGAATGCCGACAGTGTTGCAGTCGAGTCTGTTGCAAAAAAATATCAAGCCAAGGGATATGGCATCGGCATCGCAACAAATGTATATCCAGATGACGCAACCCCCGGTGCGTTCTTCGCACATGTACCCAATCGCGGCATGACAACCCAGATCGCCAAACAGGCGGCAGAATCGGGCTATCAGTTTATCGGCGGATCATATCTGCGAGGATTGAAAGACAGGGATGGTAACGACACCGGTGTGCTTCAGGCATTCAAAGACAACAATGTAGATTATGTGAAGGGTATCAAGGAAGCGCGTGAATCCAAGAGCGAAAAAGTCTTCATGGTTTATCCCGACAGCATAGCCCACATAGCCAACTACACAATCGACAGTATACCCGGATTTGTGTCGCTCCCCGATATTACACAGACATGTCTTGACCACCTTCTCAAAGTCAGCCCCGACAAATTCTTCATTATGATCGAAGGCGGCAATATTGATCATGCAGCCCACGGCGATGACGGCGGTACAGTCATCAAGGATATCCTAAACTTCAACGAGGGTATCCAGATCGCCTATGATTTCTATCTCAAGCATCCCGACGAGACTCTCATTGTTGTCACAGCCGACCACAACACTGGCGGAATGAGCCTCGGCAACTCTTATCTAAGCTATGATGCCAAACCGCTTTATATCGACTACCAGCGCATATCAAAAGATGCATTTAATGACGAGATGAAGGCTATACAGCGCTCACGCCGCATCTACCGCTGGGAGGACATGAAGGAGTTTCTTACCGATAAACTCGGCTTTTGGACCAACGTTCCAGTCAACGAGAAACAGACCGAAATGCTTAAAGAGAAGTTCGATCAAACCTTTATAACAAAAGACGGTGACGAAGAGAAAACTCTCTACAACAACTTCAGCGGATTCACTGCAGCTGTGTATAAGGTCTTTAACGACATCTGCGGATTTGGATGGACAACCACATACCACACTGGTG
>JAIDKP010000004.1 GCA_029051445.1 Muribaculaceae bacterium
TCCATCCTTCTCATGACAGAAAAGATCCTTATAAGGCTCAAGTTTCTTTTTCAGCACCGGATACATAGCCTCACCGGCGGTCTTGCAGTCGACCATCAGATAGAACGGACGGTCGCTTCCGGGATATACCTTGCCGCTGTTTTTCTTTATGCGATCCACAAGCGGCTTGAGATACAGTTTGTCGAACGTGATGTCGGGATCGGGTCCTACAGAATCGTGCGACACATACAGCTCGCCGTCGATAAGCCACAGATCGGCTTCAACACAGTTGAATTTATAGGAGAGAGCATCAAACAGCGGGTGCTCGCGCTCATAGTCATTATGCGAGAAAGCATTGTAACGCACATCCTGCCCGTGCAGAAAGAAAGGCAACAAAACAAGTTGCAGTAAAAAGAATTTCAGTTTCATAACATCACCGATATTTTAACCACAGCAAAGATATGTAAAATTCCGATACATACGGTTTCACCGACACACATCTTACCGCATGATTTGGATATGCATGAATATGCGCAAGCCACAATGTTGATAATATCGGCAGTAAGAATTTGCATATATGAACCTACGGAATTATATTCGCGTTATAAAATCAGAACAACAGAGAACATTGAAAAATTCAGCCGCACCGGAGTTGATTGGGAAACTCTTCAAATTATTCTGAAATACCGAGACACGCCGAGTTGCCTGATGGCGGGCTCCGCTACATCACCGATGTAGTTGCACAAGGTTTCACACCTCCTGCACAGGCAGATTACAGAGGGTAACCGGCACTCAAATCCTGTCTTCTCGGAGTTTCATCGCGTCCTCCGGCGCGGCTATCCTATAGAGCAGAGGTCATGCTTCATAATTAACTGAAGTATGGTCTCTGCTTTTTTCTTGACTCCCCCGTCACAATGATGTATCTTTGTCAAAAAGCATTTATAGATGACGCTTGAAAACAATCTTCTGACAGTAGAAATCTCCGAGATGGGAGCCGAGCTACAAAGCATACGCTCTAAAGTCAACGGACACCAGTACCTATGGCAAGGCGATCCGGCATTCTGGGGGCGCAGGTCGCCGGTGCTGTTTCCCATTGTGGGCAAAGCCTGGGACGGGGTTGTGAGGTATGGCAACGGCGAGGTGGCCATAGGCCAGCATGGATTTGCAAGAGACTGCATGTTCACGCCTGTCGAAAACGATGACGACAACACTCTCACCTTCCGTCTTCAGTCCGACGAAAGCACTTTAAAGCTTTTCCCGTTCAGATTCACGCTCGATATAAGCTACACACTCATCGGCGAGCGACTCACTGTAGCGTGGAAAGTCACCAACTGCGAGACCGGCAAAGCGATGCCGTTTCAGATAGGCGCACACCCGGCATTCTACTATCCGTCGGGACATTTCAACCCCGATGGCATAAACGGTTACCTCGCATTTGACCGAACCGCAGGTGTCACCTACGAGCTGGTAGAGGCCAAAGGATGTCTCGGCAGCACAAAATATCCCATCGAACCTGATGACTGTGGCATGCTGCTTATAACACCCGACATGTTTGATCGCGATGCCCTCGTCATCGGCGATGACCAGATCCATCGCATCAGCATTCTCAGCGCCGGCCGTCGTCCGTACATGACCGTGCTTTTCCATGCCCCGATAGTGGGTATATGGTCTAAACCGGGCGCACCGTTCATCTGCATCGAGCCTTGGTACGGGCGCTGCGACCGGGTAGAATACAAAGGAGACTTCGCCGACCGCGAGTATACCGTGAAACTTGCACCCGGCAAAACATGGGAAGCGTCCTACTATATGATATTTGAAGATATTTGAACAAATGAAATATACTTATAATCCTCAGGGCACATGCTCGCGCCATATTGAATTTGAAGTCGAAGACGGATGTCTTGCCGATGTGAGTTTCACCGGTGGATGCCACGGCAACCTTCAGGGCATAAGCGCCCTCGTCAAAGGCATGGAAGTCGGCGAAGTCATCAAGAGACTGCGCGGCATAAAATGCGGAACCAAAAACACCTCATGCCCCGACCAGCTCGCGCAGGCGCTCGAAC
>JAIDKP010000040.1 GCA_029051445.1 Muribaculaceae bacterium
TGTGGAGGCAGCCAGACGCACGGTTGCCAAGTATCGTGAGCGTCTCGGCATCCCCGGCGCTAAAATGAGAAGACAATTATGAACATGCTACAGCATATATCACGTATCGTATCGGCTATATTCAGCCCGATTCTAATGCCTACCTACGCGGTGGCTCTCGGGATCAAGCTGACGTATCTCTATACTCTTCCGACTCTGACGTTTCTGTCGGTTGTCGGCTGGACATTACTGTTTACCGCAATTGTGCCTGTCGCGGGTATTTTTGTGATGATGAAGTTGGGTATTGTTACGGATTCCGGTCTCAACAAACAGGGTGAGAGAATGTGGCCTTATATACTGACGGCTGCATGCTATGCGGGTTGCTGCTTTTTTCTCAGGCATCTTCACGCTCCCGCGTGGCTTTATGTGTTTCTTGTCGGCGGCGCAGTCGCCGGACTTGTCAATATGGCAGTGAATTTCAAGTGGAAAATCAGCGGTCATGGTGCCGGGACGGGCGGAATGCTTGCTTTTCTTGTGTTTCTGGCATACCACGGTCTCAATGCCTGGCCTATCGACGGCTGGATATATGCAGCGATACTCGTCGCCGGGGCGACAGGCACTTCCCGCCTGATACTCGGCCGCCACACTCTGATGCAGGTGGCTGCCGGCATAGCCAACGGCGCGATATGTGTGTGGGTGGCTCTGACGCTTTCCATGCAGTGACAGGCGCACGTCGCCAACAGATCGAAACGGATTAATAGTATATAAATAAAAATAGAGACATGACACCTCTTGTAAGCATCATCATGGGCAGCACCTCGGACATGCCCGTCATGAAGAAGGCTGCGGACTTTCTGAATGATCTCGAGATACCGTTTGAACTTCTGGCACTGTCGGCTCACCGCACGCCGGCCGAGGTCGAGAAATTTGCACGCGAGGCCGAAGGGCGCGGACTGAAAGTGGTTATCGCCGCCGCCGGCATGTCGGCTGCTCTTCCCGGCGTCATCGCCGCCATCACTCCGCTTCCGGTGATAGGAGTTCCCATCAACTCATCGCTCGGAGGCGTTGACGCGCTTCTGTCGATCGCACAGATGCCTCCCGGTATTCCTGTGGCTACCGTCGGCGTGAACGGGGCAATGAATGCAGCGGTGCTTGCCGCGCGTATGCTCGCGCTGACAGACGAAGGGATTGCGTCGCGGCTGAAGGTATGGAGCGAGAGTCTTTCGAAAAAAATCGTCAAGGCCAATGCCGATCTTGCAGAGATCGAGTATAAATATAAGGTATAGGGGAACGGCATGTCAAGTTGCCGGCATAATTGATTAGTTACAGGTGCAAAGAATAGTAATAGTCGGAGCATCATCGGGAATAGGGTTGCGCGTGGCCGAGTCAATGGCTGCGCGCGGCTTTAAGGTGGGTGTCGCAGCACGTCGGACGGAGGCTTTAGAGCATCTTAAAACCCATAATCCTGATAATGTGGAGTACATGGCGATCGATATAACCAGAAGCGATGCTCCCGAACGCCTGTCGATGCTTATAGATCTTATAGGCGGTATGGATGTGTATTTTCATGCGGCAGGCATCGGGTATGATAATCCGGATCTTAAGCCAGCCCGGGAAGCTGAAATTGTAAACACCAACTCGTGTGGTTTCGCGAGAATGGTCAGTGCAGCCTATCGGTATTTCAGAGACAATGGGGCGAGAGGGCATATTGCGGCTGTGACTTCGGTAGCCGGTACCAACGGTCTTGCCGGCATGGCGGCTTATTCGGCCTCAAAACGTATGGCGCAGACTTATCTTGTGGCACTTGAGCAGTTGTCGCGAAACGAAGGATGCAAGATCGCTTTTACTGATATAAGACCCGGATGGATAAGAACTCCGCTTCTTCATGACGGGACGAAATATCCGTTTGAGATGACGCTTGATTATGCTGTAGAACGTATTGTGAGAGCTATTGACCGGAAGAATCGTGTAGCGGTTATCGACTGGCGCTGGAGGCTTTTAGTGTGGCTCTGGCGGCTGGTGCCTGACTGCATCTGGACAAGGATTAATGCGGGGATTATGATCGGCAGATGAAAGCGCGCCCGAAGTAACCGTTGGTTACCCGGGCGCTATGACGGGGGAAAGTTTAAACAGGGTCAGCGGGGGACGGATGAGGTTATGTGTCCGTCGAAGAGGGTGATCGTGCGGTGTGCATAGGCTGCGTCGCGGTCGGAGTGTGTCACCATCATCACGGTTGTACCTGCTGCATTCAGGTCGGTGAGGAGCTCCATCACCTCAATACCGTTTTTAGAGTCGAGGTTTCCGGTTGGCTCATCGGCGAGGATTATGTCGGGGTTGGTGACAAGGGCGCGTGCTATCGCCACACGCTGTTGTTGTCCGCCGGAAAGCTGGCGTGGATAGTGGCTGACACGATGCGACATGTTCATGCGCTCAAGCAGCTCACCCACGCGGTTGCGTCGCTCAGATGCAGAAATGCCGAGGTAGGTCAGTGGCAACTCGACGTTCTGCCGCACAGTGAGTTCGTCGATGAGATTGAACGATTGGAAAATGAATCCGATCTTGCCTTTGCGCAGTGCGGTGAGCTGCGAGGTCGACAGGCCGCCGACTTCTTTGCCGTCGAGAAGGTAGGAACCTGATGTGGGGCGGTCGAGCGTTCCTACGATGTTGAGCAGTGTTGATTTCCCGCAGCCCGACGGGCCCATGACGGCGACAAATTCGCCGCGCGAGATTGAAAGGTCTATATCCTGTATGGCGAGTGTTCGCACAGTGTCGGTGGTGAACTCTTTGCAGATTTTATTGAGCTGTATCATAGTTTGTCGGGTGTTATTCGGATTTTAGTGCTTCGGCCGGATCAGACGATGCTGTCGACCATGATATGGCAATTATTGAGATCACAGTCGCAATGAAGACTGCTATGGGGACCATGACGTAGATGGCCGGCAGGAATGGGCTTGTCTTTGTGAACTGCTCAAGCCATAGGGTGGCGAGCCGGTTGGCGATCAGTGCGCCAATCACTACGCCTGGCAGCGCATAGATGACGATGTCGCGCGCGAGCATGGTGACGATATTGTATATTCCGGCTCCGTTGGCTTTGCGTATGGCTATCTCGCGGCGCCGGCGCTGTATCTCGTCGGCAAGGTAGCCTACAAGTCCCATCACTGTGATGAAGAAGATTGCTATGGCAGCAATGAACGTGAGGTTGCGGAAGCGTGTCACATCGCCGTAGGTCTGTCGCAGGTCTTCGGTAGCGAGCGACGGCACGTCTTTGCGTTGCGGATAGTTTTCGGCCATATATTCGGTGAGTTTCTGCAGATTGTCGAGATATGGTTCTGCAAGGTGTATCTGCAGTGTGCCGGCATGAAATCCATCTTCGGACGGCATGACCATGCACAACGGTGTCTTGTGATTGAAAAGTGAATGGATGCTGAAGTCTTCAATCACACCGACAATGGTTTTCTTGTTGTCGGGATGTCCTATAACGCGTCCTAATGCATTTTCAGGTGTCCAGCCGCTTGCGGTGCAGTATGAGCGGTTTATGACGATCTCGCTGCCATCGCGGTAGTTGCGTCCGGCAATGAAGCTGAATCCCATGAAGTCGGCATATTCAGGCGGCGCGACATCGAAGTTGGAGGAGAAAGAGGTATTGCCTTTGTCATCGGGAAGAATCGTACCGGAGTAGCCCCATATCGGTGTCGAGCCTGAGTAGCCGTAGTCGATAACGTAGGGGAGTGACCTGATATCGGCTTCAAATGCATCTTTCGTATCGTAGTCGTAGGGTACGATCGCGAGCCCCTGTATGCGGTAGCCGGGATCGAGATTGAGCGCGAAATTAAGCTGCGAGAGCACGACTGTCGACATCGTGAGGATGATCGTGGCTCCTGTGATCTGTATGAAAAGCAGGATGCGCTTCCATGACCGTCGCGTCTTGGTGAAGCGGCGGAAAATGGTGGAGACTTCGATGCGTGAGAGCATTATGCCGGGTATGAAACCTCCGACAATAATGGTGAGGACGATTACGGCGGCTGTAACCCAAAGGCGTGATGGATCGAAGAGACCGGAAACAGGAGTCTGCAAGGTAGACTCGATGAAGTCGCGGAATGTGAAAAGCAGCAACGCGGCGAGAGCGAGTGCGGCAAAGATTATGATTATCGTCTCGGTGACGAACATCGAGAGTATCGATCCTGTGCCTGCACCACAGCACTTGTGCACGCCTACGGCTTTTGCCCGTCGTGCCAGCGAAGCAATGGAAATGAGTACGTAGTTGAATACGGCTATGATGAGAATTGTTATGGCCAGACTGAGGAGAATGTACATCATTGATCGTATGTTGCTGTCGTTGTAGATTGACTGTGAGATCGGTCTTGCCTGTATTTCAATGGATATGCCATTGACTGCAGGTGCGTTTTTCTCAACGATCTTCGCGATGCGGGCATTTATGTCGTCAAGACTGAGATTGCAGTCTTTCGTCTTACGGAGAAATCCCCACCATGAATCGCCTCCTCTCCAGCCGAAATACTGGGCAAAACCGGCTATCGACAGGACTGCCTGAGGGCACATGGTGTTGTTTTCGGGCAGCGCCTTGAAGATGCCTGCAACAGTATAGTCTTTGTCGTATTTCTGGTTGAGGGTGATGCTGTGACCTACCGCATTTTCGGGGGATCCGAACAGTTGCGTGGCCATTTTGTCGGAGAGATAGACGGAGGTGAGGTTATTCAGATCCTGACGGGGATTGCCGCTCAGGACATCAATGCCGAGTGTCTCGAAAAAGACGGAATCTCCATAAAATGTGACAACGTCGGCTTTGGTCTGGTTATCGGTCTCTATCAGACTGATTCCTCCACGGCTTGTAGCAGATCCGGAACTGAACACATCGGTCATCTGCTCGGCAATGGATGTGGGTATTATGCCGGGGATGGTTGTCGAGGGTTCAAGATCGCGGTCGGTCAGGTGCCAAGTGATCCACACCTGATACAGATCGTCGCTGTCGTTGTAGGATGTGTCGTAGCTTTTCAGATAGGCGAAGCGTGCAAGGAGCAGAATTGAAATGCCGATACCGAAGGCAAGCGACACAGCTTTGAGTATGCTTTGCCGTGGCATCGATATTATACTTCGCCAGGAGTAAAGTAAATTGTTGAACATGCTTAATAATTTATGTTTTTACAATGATATATCACAAATACCGTGCCAAAGAGTATAATATGCTAAGTATTAATTGTGTAGCGGTTGTTGTGTGTATTGTATTGTCAAAATACTTGACAAATTGTGTAAAGAATTTTGACAGTTCATTAAAAAATAGTCTGGAATTTGGAAATGATAAAGCATTGTAGAATTAAGGCTAAAGTGTATTTTTGCTGTATGGGTAGAGAGAGCAGACGGATAATTGTTGTGGATGACAATGAGGGGGTGGGGCAGACACTTAGTCTTATGCTCGGCCGGATGTCGGTTGAACCGATATGGATTCCCACGCCTGAGAGGCTGCCGGAGGTGATGAGAGAGGAATCTCCGATATGTGTGTTTCTTGATATGAATTTCCGCGCCGGCATAATGTCGGGAAACGAGGGGCTGTACTGGCTGAAGTGGTTTCGCAAAAATCATGCGGAAACGCCTGTGGTGCTTATGACGGCCTATGGTGACGTCGATCTTGCCGTAAGGGGGATCAAGGAGGGTGCGACGGATTTCATTGTCAAGCCGATCGATCGTGACAGGCTGACCGGCGTGATAGAGGGGCTGCCGAAGTGGCGTAAAAAGAACTTGCGCACAGAGCGTAATGACGGGTTTTATTACGGTGAGTGCCACGGCATGGAGACTGTGCGCGACATGGTAGAGCGTGTGGCTCCGACAACGGCCTCGATTCTTGTCACCGGCGATAATGGTACCGGAAAGTCGGCTCTTGCCCGACAGATACATGGTATGTCGAAACGCCGTGACGGGCGCTTTGTGCATGTGGATATGGGCGCGATCGCCGACAGTCTTTTCGAGAGTGAATTGTTCGGTTACGCCAAGGGGGCTTTTACCGGGGCCGTCGCCGGGAAGGCCGGGCTTATAGAGGAGGCTGACGGTGGAACTCTGTTTCTCGACGAGATCGCAAATCTGACACCGCGGCTTCAGTCGAAACTGTTGTGTGTGCTTCAGGAACGCTCTTTGACAAGGCTTGGCGAAACGAAGCCACGCAAGGTCGATATCAGGCTTGTGTCGGCGACATCGTCGGATCTTGAGCGTATGGTGATGGAAGGGCTTTTCAGGCGTGATCTTCTTTACCGCATAAACACTATACATATCGATATCCCCCCGCTTTGCAGGCGCGGGAATGATGTGATAGCACTTGCGCGGCAGTTTCTCGACAAGTATTGCGCGCAATATCGCGACGGCTCTCCACTTGATATGTCGGCTGACGCCAAAAGTGATATTCTCGCATACAAGTGGCCGGGAAATGTGAGGGAACTCGAGCATGTGATGGAAAAGGCTGTGATATTGACTGACGGGAATATTGTCGATGCTTCGGTGCTTGGGCTCAAAAACCGCGAGACGGTTGTCGAAGAGTCTGCGGCATCGACAATGGCCGATATGGAGCGAGATATGATCGCGCGGAGGATAGAGGAGCATGGCGGAAACATGACTCTTGTGGCTAAAAGTCTCGGGATTTCACGTCAGACGCTGTACAACAAGATGAAACGCCACGGTTTATGAGTATGGCGATTGTCTGGGCGGGGATAGTGGCAGCGGCTGTAATAGTCTGGCTTGTCTGGCGGCTGAACGCAGCGACGCGCCGGACGCGTGAGGCGACTGACCAACTGATAGAAGCACTTGAGAACGGTGACGCATTGGATGTGCCGCGTGTGGCAGACAGAACTGTCGAAGGAAATCTTGAGGCAATAAGGAAAATGCTTCTTGCGCTGCGTGCCGAAAGTTCGTCGCGCGATCGCTTTCTGAACATGGTGCTTGAGAGATCGTCGACCGGTATTGTGGTCTTCAGATGCAGTGACGGGCGTGCGCTTATGAGCAATCGCGCGGCGCTGAGACTTCTCGGCCGCAGTGTGGTCACTTCAGTAAGGCAGTTTGCGGGAAGCCGCCTGGGGCAGCTTCTTGAGGGGAAGGAGCGCACGACTGCCGGCGGAGAGGTGATGACGCTGGAAAACAGTCTGGCTATCGTATGTGTTACGGGGTTTGAAGATCAGGGTGATGAATACATTATGCTGACTCTTGACGATGCGACCTCGGCTGTGGCTGACCGCGACATGGAGTCTTGGATGCGTTTCTCCAAGGTGGTTGTGCATGAGCTTAACAATGCTCTCATGCCTATAATGTCGCTTGCAGGAAATGTGCTTGACTCTCCGGAAGGCGAATCGTTGTCTGATAGTATGCGGCAACAGATGATGACGATAGT
Source organism: Muribaculaceae bacterium (assembly GCA_029051445.1). GTDB lineage: Bacteria > Bacteroidota > Bacteroidia > Bacteroidales > Muribaculaceae > JAFLTL01. The sequence goes on from JAIDKP010000040.1 coordinate 7,364, forward strand.
GAGTGCGTCGGATTATCTGAGGAATTTCGTCAATTCATACAGGCATCTGACTCATCTGCCCGATCCTGCTCCAAAGGCGTTTCTGCTTCGTGATTTCCTGACACGATGCGTCAATCTGGTATATTGTATCGTCGATAGCGACGATGGTGTAAAGAGTGTGATTGATGTCGATATTTCAGGAAATGAGGATGTGATGGTCTACAGTGACGAGGGTATGCTCAGTCAGGCGATCGTGAATCTTCTGAAGAATGCTGTGGAAAACTGCTGCCATGTAGCCGATGGGGGGAGGGTGACTCTGAAGGGCAGGCTTCAGGACGACGAGTCGTTGAGGATCGAGATCTCGGACAATGGACCTGATATACCGGAAGAAGTCTCGGACAAGATTTTCATACCATTTTTCACTACTAAACCTAATGGTAGCGGTATAGGGCTGGCTCTGTCAAGGCAATTGCTGCGGCGAAACGGTGGTGCAAGTCTGGAGCTTGTGCGCCGCACTCCGCATCCGACGTTCAGAATTGTTATTCCGTGAGATTTACGGTAAGCCGTTCGGACAGGATATCGGCCACGTGGTCTAAGTCGGGTGTATTGCCTGTTTCATCCATAATGGATGTGACGCCTTTGGTGATGAACCCGCATGGGTTTATGAGGCGGAACCAGTCGAGGTCGGTGTTGACGTTGAGTGCGAGACCGTGCATTGTGACTCCGTGGGAGACCTTGACACCGATGGCGCATATTTTGCGCTCGGCGTCAGTGTCGATGCCGCACCAGACTCCCGTGGCATCCTCGACGCGACCCGATTTGATGCCGAATGCAGCGCATGTGTCGATGACCGACTGCTCGAGGCGGCTTACGTAGGATTTGACTCCGTAATGCCTGTCGCGCAGTCGTAATATGGGATATGCTACCAGTTGTCCCGGTCCATGAAATGTGATGTCACCTCCCCGCTCGACGCGTATTATCTCTGCCCCCCGGCTTTGCAGCAGCTCTTCGGAGGCAAGCATGTTTGAGGCATTGCCATGAAACCCGAGTGTGAAAACGGGAGAGTGCTCGACGAGTAGTATGGTTTCGGGCACAATACCTTTGTCGACCTGTTCAAGAAACCGGTGCTGCATATCCCATCCATCGCGATAGGGGAGAAGTCCTTGAATACGTCTGATCTCAATGGACATGTCGCTCGGCGTGGTAGCTGCTTCTTACAAAAGGTGAGCTTTCGATATGCCGGAAGCCTTTTTCAATACCTGCAAGTCGGTATTGCTCGAAAGTCTCAGGGGTGATGTAGGCTTTGACAGGATAGTGTGCGCGAGATGGCTGGAGGTACTGGCCTATTGTCATCACCTCGCATCCTATGGCCATGAGGTCGTCCATTGTCTGTAGTATCTCGTCGGGTGTCTCGCCGAGTCCGAGCATTATGCCGGACTTGGTGCGTATGCCGTTTTTTGCAATGTGTGCAAGCACAGCGAGCGACCTGTCGTAGGTTGCCGAGCAGCGGACTTCGGGCGTGAGACGGCGCACGGTCTCGAGGTTGTGCGATATGACATCGGGACGCTCGGCGATAATTATGTCTATGAGTTCGGTCTTGCCCTGAAAGTCGGGGATAAGAGTCTCAAGGGTGACACCGGAGCATTGTGTGCGTATCGCTCTGATTAGTGTGGCCCAGTGTCGAGCTCCTCCGTCGGGGAGGTCGTCCCGGTCGACCGATGTGACAACTGCGTGTTTCAGTCCAAGTTCTCTTATCGAACGCACTATGTTGTCGATTTCGGCCGGATCGGGGGGTGTGCCCGGTCGGCCTGTCTTGACTGCGCAAAAGCGGCATGCGCGCGTGCATGTGTCGCCCCCAATCATAAAAGTGGCGGTGCCGGCACACCAGCACTCGCCACGATTGGGACACATTCCGCTTGAGCAGATTGTGTTAATGTTTCTGCCGGCAAGCATCTGCCGGATTTTTCCCGACTTGATTGCGTCGGGCAACTTGATGCGCAGCCACTCAGGTTTGCGCATGTAGTTTTCTGTTTTGTCGACCATTTTATAGACTTAAAGCGGACGTGTCTTTGGGTTTAAGGAGAGAGTGGACGGCAAAAGTCCGCTCAAGTAAGAGTCATTCGTCGTTTGGATTGTTGCCTCGGTTCCTGGCTTTGTTTTTGGTTTTCGTAGCAGCCGATGCCATGTCTTTTTCCTCTTTGAGGTCAATTTCATTTCTGTGGCTGTCTATCACCCTGTACTGCAGATATGCGAGAGACTGATCAGGCATTATCTTGAAGTTCCTTCCAAGTTCCATGCGCCATTTGCGATAGAGCGAGGTGAGCAGTCCTTTTTTGATGTAGGCATCGACAAAAGGATGCACGTACATAACGAAGTTCCGCTGCTTCAGGTCATTGACCAGATAATCAAGTTTCTCTTTGAGTGTATCGGTAAACAGAAGCGACGGTTGTATCTCGCCTTTTCCAAAACATGAGGGGCAGCTTTCGGTCGTGACGATGTCAAGTGCCGGCCTGACACGCTGACGTGTGATCTGCATAAGGCCGAATTTGCTAAGCGGCAGGATGTTGTGTCTTGCCCTGTCGTTTGCCATGACTTCTTTCATGTGATCGAACAGGGCTTGTCGGTGCTCCTGTTTTGCCATGTCTATAAAGTCGATCACGATAATGCCTCCCATGTCCCGCAACCGTAGCTGTCGCGCTATCTCGTCAGCAGCTCTCAGGTTAACCTCGAGTGCGTTTGACTCCTGATCGCTTGACGCTTTCGACCTGTTTCCAGAGTTTACGTCTATGACATGCAGTGCTTCGGTCGATTCGATGATTATGTAGGCTCCGCTTCTGAATGATACAGTCTTCCCAAATGAAGACTTGATCTGCCTTGTTATTCCGAATTTGTCGAAAATAGGCTCCTGCGCAGTGTATTCCTTAACGATGTCGCGACTTTCGGGCGCAATGATTGAAACGTAGTTCCTGATCTGTTGCGTTATTTCCGGGTCGTTGACATAGATGTCCTGAAATGATGTCGAGAAGATGTCGCGCAACGCAGTAACGATGCGGCTTTCTTCTTCAAATACCAACGCCGGTGCGCTGACTTTCTGGGCTTTTGCTAACGCGTCTTCCCAGCATTTCATGAGCGCTTTAAGCTCGGTGTTGAGTTCTGCGACTTTTTTGCCTTCGGCAGAAGTCCTTACAATTATACCAAAGTTCTTTGGCTTAATGCTTCCAAGAAGCTGTCTCAGCCTTGTGCGCTCTTCTCCTGATTTGATTTTCTGCGAGACTGAGATTTTGTCGCTGAACGGCATCAGTACGAGGTATCTTCCGGTCAGTGATATTTCGGTTGTCAGTCTCGGGCCTTTGGACGAGATCGGCTCTTTTACAATCTGTACGAGCAGTTCCTGTCCCGGAGATAGTACATCGGCAATAGCTC
>JAIDKP010000400.1 GCA_029051445.1 Muribaculaceae bacterium
CATACACTGTGCGCTGGTGGTGTTCAGGTCTATGAGCACGTTGAGAATCTTCCCGACGTTCAGCAGCTTCTTATTGATGATTTTGTCAATCGACAGGCTCTCTGCTTCAGGTATGTACTGTAGCTGTTCGATGCGGGCGAGAGTCTTTGGCACTCCGTGTTCGCGTGCTACCATGCATGACACAATGTTGGTCTCCGAGCTTCCGGTGAGTGCAAGAAACATGTCGCAGTGATCGATACCTTCGTTTTTGAGTGTTGCCACATCATTGGCGGCGGCGTTCACGACAATGGTTTTGGGAAACTTTGATGCAATAACGCGGCACCGCTCCTTGTCGGGATCTATTACCGTGACCTCATATTCCGCTCCGATCAGAGGCAGCAGGTTTTCTGTCACCTGTCCGGCACCGGTTATCATTATGTGCCGGACACGTATATGCTTGCGTCCGCATAACGAACATAAATGTTCGAGATTTTCCGGTAAAATCGAAAAATAGACAATGTCGTCAGGCAGGATAGAGGTGTCGCCGCGTGGTATTATCATCTTTGTGCCACGTCTTATGGCAGCCACATGAAACATGCGTGGAACAGTGGCTGTCTCGCGCAGAAGCTTATGGCTTAACGGCGAGTCTCCGCTGATTCTGACTCCGGCAACAATGAGTTCGCCGCGATGAAGACCAAACCATTCGTTTACCCAATTGTGTTCGATAAACTGCCTGATCTCGTGCGCGGCGAGTAGTTCGGGATAAATGACGGAATCAATGCCTGTACTGCGCAGGATATCAAGAATCTTCGGATTGATGTATTCCGGATTGTCGATGCGGGCGACACATCTCTTTACTCCACATCCTTTTGCGATCTGGGCGGCAATGAGATTGACGTTTTCATCGCGTGTAACGGCTACAAACAGCTCCGCGCTGTCGATTCCGCACTGCGACAGGTCGGATGCCGATACAGGGCTGCCTACAAATGTTATAAAGTTGCCGGATGCGTCAAGCTCGGCAAGATGGGCACCGTCGGCTCCCATCAGCACGATATCCTGATTCTCTACCGACAGGGTTTGTGCCAGATGGGTGCCGGTGTCTCCGTCTCCTGCAATTATTATTCTCATGCCGGATCAATTAATGCATGTAATGAATGTCGTACAAAAATACGAAATTTTACCATGATATATGCGACATCGACCGGTCGGTTATCGGCCGACATCAAAAAACAGCATTCCGGCGCAGAGAATATCGGAAAGGGATCTCAGTCCATCAGGTATGATTCCACTTTCGACATCAGTGTCTTGCTGTCAATTTCTCCGGTATCCCGCCATACTTCCCGACCGTTTTTGTATAGAATAAATGTAGGATATACTTCTACTTTTTCATTGTCGGCAATATCCTCGCTTTTGTCGGCATCGATTTGAATCACAGAAGCTTTCCCGCTAAGAGCCTCCTTGACGCGGTCTACGACAGGCATCATGTTGCGGCAGTGGGGACACCACGTGGCGTAAAACTCTACCAATGCTACAGGCGTATTGCTGATTTCTTGTTTGTAATTCATAACAGTTTAGTTTTTTATCGTACTACAGTTGCTAAACACGCGAAGCGGAATAATGGTTTTAAGAAAAAAACAATAATAGCTCGAAACTTCGGGCACATAAGTTGCATGAAGTTGTTGCAGATGCCTATTGTATATGTGACTTGGTTATATTATTTTTGGCATGTAATCTGCATCTTGCAATAAAATCATAAATTATATCTGATCAATAACAATGAATTTTAAGACAATCTCGGCTGCTGCGTGTCTTGTGACATCGGTGGCGGCCGGATGGATGGTGAGCGGATGCCACAGCGCATCGGCGACCTCCGATGAGCCGGCGCTGACGCTCCGCGCTCCAGCCTACCCGCTTGTTACTATCGACCCTTACACAAGTGCGTGGTCGGCAGCCGACAGTCTCAACTCCGACATCGTGCGTCACTGGACTAATAAGGCTTACCCGCTGATCGGCGCTGTCAAGATCGATGGAAAGGTCTATCGCTTTATGGGTGTCGAGCAGCCTGTGCTTGAAACGCTTGTACCTACATCGAAAACCGGCGAGTGGGAAGGTGTGTACACAACAACCGCTCCCGAAGGTGAGTGGTGGGGTGTCGACTACAATACCTCGTCGTGGAAGAAGGGGAATGCAGCTTTGGGCTCGATACCCGAAGAGACTCTTGCCAGAACAAAATGGGACACTCCGGATATATGGGTTCGCCGCACGATTAATCTTGATGAGGATCTCGACGGAAAGCCTGTATATCTCCAGTACTCAAACGACGATGACGCCGAATTTTTTGTGAATGGCGTGCAAGTGGTGAGAACTGGCTACAATCCGGCCAAAGAGCAGAATGCCGCTCTTCCCGCCGAAGTGGTTGCTTCTCTGAAAAAAGGTGAGAATGTGATCGCCGCACACTGCCGCAACCGTGGCGGTTCCTGCTTCCTTGATTTCGGTCTTGACATTGCCAAGGACGGCACAGATGTGTTTACCAATAAAGCAAGGCAGATCTCAGCTGTTGTCGAACCGATGAACACAATCTACAAGTTTGACTGCGACGATGTGGAACTCACGGTGACTTTTACGGCTCCTCTGTTCCTCGACAATCTCGATCTTGTGAGCCGCCCGGTCAACTATCTGACCTATGAGGCGAAGAGCAAGGACGGCAAGAAACATGACGTTGACTTCTATTTTGAAGCAGGCAAGGAGTGGGCTGTAAACTACAGAGCACAGGAAACCGAGTCTTCGGTCGAGGAACTTCCCGACAATCTTATTGCTGTGACAGTCGCCAATGTCGAGCAGAATCCGCTTAACCGTGGCGGCGACGATCTGCGCATTGACTGGGGACGTTTCTACATGGCTGCCGACAAGGCTAACGCATCGGCGTTCCTTTCCGACAGCTTCTCGACCCGCAAAGCATTTACAGGCGAGGCTTCGGAGACACAGGAAGGTGAATATATCGGTCTTACTGTAGACTGTGGCGAGACAAAGAACGCTACCGGCTATATCATGCTGGCCTATGATGATGTTTACTCGATACAGTATTTCGGTGACAATCTCCGTCCTTACTGGAACCGCAACAATGACACCAACATAGGAGAGCAGATTGCGATTGCGGCACGAGACTACGACAAACTCATGAAAGAGAGC
>JAIDKP010000401.1 GCA_029051445.1 Muribaculaceae bacterium
CATGAGCAGAGTTCCTGCTCCGACATAGCCGGTAAAAAGTATGAAAAAGGCAAAAAAACAGATTGTCAGCACTCGTTTTCGGTCAAATGTGTCGACGACAAAACCGCTGAACGGGCGTATCAGCAGAGTGGCGATGACATATCCCGACAACACGACTCCGATCATATCCTTGTCGGCATGAAACTGCTCGTCGAGATACAACGGAAGCAAAGGAGTGAGAAGATAGAACGCAAAAAACAGCAGGAAATTGCACATCATCACCTTGATGTATTCCTTGTTCCAGAGTTTGCGGGATACCGCTATGTCTTCAACTTTCTGCATATATCTACATCTTATGCGATCGGCAATATTTGTGACAATTTTTTTTTACACCGGCAAATTTACTCCAAAAATCCCATATTGCGGCACAATCGCCGATCGGGTGACTGCCGCATATATTTAGGGCGTGTGACAACACACACGCCCTAAGCCTTTTACACAATCCCGCTTTCAGCTCTTCATTCTCAGTCCGTCGCCGGTATCTTCGATGTCAAATATTCTGGCACGTTCCATTCCTGCAGGGGAGTTGGGCACATGTATCACCAAATGCAGACCGCCGTCAAAATCTTTGAAAAGCATGCCGTGCCCGCCGTTACGGTTGAAAAGAGGCTCGTCGTTCTGTCGCCATGGACCGAGTATTTTTCCTGTAGCCGACTCGGCGACACCGATCGCATATTCTCCATTCATGAAACTCGACCAAATCATCAGTAATTTTCCGTTCTTTGTGCGGTACAGATAGCAGCCGTCGGTGACATAGTTGCCGCCGTCTGATCCGGTCGACCATTTTGCTGCCGATGCATTGAAAAGCTTTATCGGTGCTCCCACCGGCTCCGACAGATCGTCGGAAAGCCTGACCACTTTCATCGTTCCATCGGTCACCTGCACCCATTCATGGCAATATATCATGTAAGGCACGCCGTCCTCTACCCACAGAGTTCCGTCGAGAGCCATCTCATCAATAGGGGTGGCGGGCATACGGTTCATTGCCTCAAAAGGTCCTTCCGGTGAATCTGCGCGAAATATCTGGGTGCCGCGGTAGGTATATGCGGGCCAGTCCTTTTTAGGCCCTTTCCACACGATATCACTGTTTACTGTGGCGAAAAGATAATATTTGCCTTTGTATTCATGTACCTCGGGTGCCCATATATTGCCTGTGATCCAGTTGTCGGCAGGAATTTCACACACCTGAAACGGGCCGTCCCATGTTTTCAGGTCGCGGCTCCTGTAGACGGAAACGCCGCCACGCACACTTCCGTCATCAGCAGTTACTGATTTTGAACTGTACATGTAGTAATTGCCTGAAGTCTTGTCGGCGAGTATGAATGGATCACGTATATATATGTCCTCGATTGGTGTGGAGGCTATGGCATGACCAATGCATACCGAAAACAAAAGAAGCAGTAAGTTGATTTTTTTCATATATTGCTGGTAATATTGATTGGTTTTATTCGGTTATCGTTCAGTTTTGTCAACATGGTGTGGCTCACTCTGGTGCGATATGCCGTCCATGATGCATTTCACTATGACTTCCGGCTGATTGCAGCTGATTACATATTTACGTCCTGATTTAAGCTCGATCAGGAATGTATCTTTCCATTTGCCGATATAAGCGAAATACCGGCCGATCTCGCGGTTGTGATACCAGCCGTAATACCCGAAAAAGCCGGCGCTCCCCGAGACACGCACATCCATTGTCGACTGAAAGAGTCTGACTTTGGCGATATCGCTTATAGCGATGCGCTTAGGGGTGAGCAGACGCCTTATTGTCACATAGCGGCAGTCGACGCTGACGGCCACCGGACTGTAGTAAAACGCACTGAGCACGACAATACCGATGCATGTGAACATGATGACCGGAATGTGTGTGTTTCCGGGAACCAATGATGCGCCTGCAAATATGAGGCATATCGCCACGGTCACTATTGTGACATAGCGGCTCCATGCTATTCGGCGCGTTACTTTTGAGATGTTGCTCATGCTGTTATAGTAGTTGTAATAATAAAAATGCTTCCGCAAGTTACTTAAAAAAAGTAGACCGCGGAAGCGAAATTGGCCATTCGGGATTATAAATCCGAATTATTCGTTCATTGTGCGAAGAAGCTCGTCGTTGTCGGTCGTGCGTTCCATTCTGTCCTTGATAAACTCCATCGCTTCGATCGAGTTGCGGTCGCTCAGGAAGCGGCGCAATATCCACATGCGGTTCTGTGTCTCAGGGCGCAGAAGCAAGTCGTCGCGACGCGTGCTCGATGCCATGATATCGACAGCCGGGAATATGCGCTTGTTCGACAGTTTGCGGTCGAGCTGAAGTTCCATGTTGCCTGTTCCCTTGAACTCCTCAAAGATCACTTCATCCATCTTTGAGCTGGTCTCGGTGAGAGCTGTGGCGATGATCGTGAGCGAGCCGCCGTTTTCGATGTTGCGGGCTGCGCCGAAGAAGCGTTTGGGTTTCTGGAGGGCATTGGCATCCACACCGCCTGAGAGGATCTTGCTTGATGTGGGAGTGACTGTGTTGTAGGCTCGTGCCAGACGTGTGATCGAGTCGAGCAGTATCACTACATCGTGACCGCATTCGACCATGCGCTTGGCTTTTTCAAGTACGATATTCGCGATGCGCACATGGCGGTCTGCCGGCTCGTCGAAGGTCGATGATATCACCTCGGCGTTTACGCTGCGTATCATGTCGGTGACCTCCTCAGGGCGCTCGTCGATGAGCAGTATCATGATGTAGGTCTCCGGATGATTCTCGGCTATTGCGTTTGCGATATCCTTGAGAAGTATTGTTTTACCTGTTTTGGGAGGAGCCACGATCAGACCGCGCTGGCCTTTGCCGATAGGCGAGAACATGTCTACGACACGTGTAGAGATATTGCATGTGCGTCCGCTTGTCAGATCAAACTTCTCGTCTGGGAAAAGCGGTGTGAGATGTTCAAACGGGACGCGGTCGCGTATGTACTCCGGAGATCTTCCGTTGATGCGGAGCAGACGTGCCATCGGGAAATATTTGTCATTCTCGCGCGGAGCACGCAGTGTGCATTCAACCACATCGCCTGTCTTGATATGTGCCGAGCGTATCTGCTCGCGGGTCAGGTATACATCGTCGGGCGACGGCATGTAGTTGAAATCGGCCGAACGCAGGAATCCATGTCCTTCGGGCATCACTTCAAGCACTCCGGAGCATTCGATCAGTCCGTTGAAGTCAAACGGCTGTGCCTGTGGCTGATGTTTGGATCGACGCATTCCCGGCTGTTGATTGCTCGCGCTTGGTTCCTGTATGGACACCGGAACATCAAGTCGCGCTGCAGCAGGTGCGGGGCTGTTTTTTTGTTCTGTTTCCTTGGGCTTGTTTCCTGCGGAAAAACGTACGTTCTCTTTTTTAGGGAAGAATTCTACAAAATCAGAACTCTTGGAAACAGCTGTCTCGGTAGTTTTTTCCGGTGCGGTTTCGATAGGCTTGACGGCTACCGGCTCTTTTTTTGTCTCTGTGACCACCGCATCGGCAGTAGGAATTGCCTCGGTTTCGATAACGGTATTTTCAGTGGCGATAACGGGTGCGGCTTCTGTCGCCGGCACAGCTTCTGTCGCGTTATTGCTGCTGGGTTCAGAAATCTTGGCCGGAGGTGTGGCTTTGCGGCGTGATGCAAGTGTCAGTCCGGAGCTGACGGTTCTTGCAAGCGTCATTTTCTTTGCGGTAGCCGATGCCGAGTCATTTCTCTTTTCCTCATTTGCACTCTGTGGATTCTCATGCTGCTCGCTGCGGCGCGGACGGCCACGCTTGCGCTTTTCCACTGCTTGCTCAGGTGTATTGTTCTCTTCCCCGACCGACTTCTGTATTGTTGTCTCTGTGTCGGTCATGCTGTTTTCTGTTGCCTCGTCTTTTTTAGGCTTGCGGCCGCGCTTTTTAGGCTGCGCATTGTCGGAGGCTTGTGTCTCTATCGGCTCTTCGTTAGAAATTTCCTGCTGATTTTTTGGTTTGCGGCCACGTTTTTTGGGCATGGCGGAGTCTTCAGATGCCGATTGTTGCTGTGGCTTGCGTCCACGTCGTTCTTTCTGCTCTCTCTGAGGGGCGTTGGATGCATAATTTTCGGCCTGAATATCAAGTATCTGATAGATGAGATCCTCCTTTTCTGAAGCCGGCTTTTTTACTCCAAGTTCTTTCGCGAGAGGCATCAAAGCGTCCAGCTCCTTGTTTTGTAATTCTTCAAGTGTAATCATGCGTTTTATCTTGCTTGTAGACGCACTAATAAATAGAAATAAATTTTGTAAGTGATTTTCCCGAGGGATCTGATGCAAAACATTGGATAATAGATCCCGGCGATATAATTAATGCCTTGGGCAATGACGCTTTTTCGGGATGGTGGGAGATGGCCTTGGGCCTATAGAGCGTTATTCTCAACGCTTTCCGTGTACAAATTTAAATAATTATTTTATTTAAGCAAAATTTATTCAATAAAACATATGAAAATGATCTGAAAGCCATTGTCAAAGCCATTGTCATCACACCTGTCTGCGCTACGTTGCGTGTGCCTGGAGTGGGGTGGGGCCGCGTTTTGTCCCGGATGTAGTCTGTGTTTTTGTGTAGTGTCTTGAAAAACAGAGCCCCGCATGTCGTGTATGAATTTGACTCACCGAAACATGCGGGGACTGCTATGATATTTTGGGGCTTAATGGCAGCAGCCGTCCTGACAGCCTCCGCTGCAGTGTTCGTCGGAGCAACCGCCGTCGTGGCAGCCGCATCCGCAGCTGTGAGCCGGCTGAAGTTCCTCCTGTGTCGCATCGCGCACGACTGTCACTTTGCCTTTGAATCTTACTTCTTTGCCGGCAAGAGGATGATTGAAGTCCATCTTCACTTTCTGGGCTCCGACTTCCTCAACGACTCCGCTCACACGAAATCCGTCGGCTGTCATCATGGGAACTACAGCTCCTTTCTTGATGTGTTCTTCGTCAAACTTGCCGTCGATTTCAAAAACCTCACGGTCAAGTTCTACGACCTGTTCCGGGTCATATGGACCGAACGCCTCTTCTGCGCTGACTTTCACATCAAACTCTCCATCCTGCTCCAGGCCGTCAAGAGCGCGCTCCAATGGGGCGATCACTCCGCGGGTCACTCCGAACACTATTTTTTCGGGATCAGAAGGATCTACCTGATGTACAAGCTTGTCCTTGCCGTCGGGCTGAACTTCATAAAGATCATATGTAAGTTCTATATATTTTCCAGGCTGGATCTTTTCCATAGTTTTAATTCTTATACTTGTCTGATTAATGTAGATTTAGAACTCGGCATTTCCCGGGGTACGCGGGAAGGGGATAACGTCGCGGATGTTGGTCATGCCGGTGACAAACAGCACAAGACGTTCAAAACCGAGGCCGAAGCCGCTGTGAGGCACTGTGCCGAAACGACGTGTGTCGAGATACCACCACATGTCTTTCATCGGAATACCGAGCTCGTC
>JAIDKP010000402.1 GCA_029051445.1 Muribaculaceae bacterium
CCACCGATATCTACACGCGTAATATCGTCGGCAGAGTCATATGTTTATAAGAGAGATACTGAATTCTGGTAATCGAGTTCCTCAATAGCAGTCCAGCGATCGGCAAACAGTGTCTGAGTCGGCTTGCTGAAAGCGTAAGAACCCTGATAGTTGAATACCGGCTTCTCGTCACTCGATCCGCTCTTGGTCGTCACAAGCACAACACCGTTACCTGCGGCAGAACCGTAGATCGAAGTAGAAGCAGCATCCTTCAGAAAGCTCAGCTGATCGATTTCGTTCGGCTCAAGCCGGTCAAACGACTCCTTGTCACGTATGATACCGTCGATCACAAAGAGAGGCTCGCCGAAACCGCCACGGATGCGGATATCCGACGATGCACCCATAAGACCCGAGTTACCGACAATCGTTGCACCCGGTATACGGCCTGCAAGAGAGTTTGAAAGATTGGTGCTCGGAATCTGATTGATGTCATCAGCTTTCACATTCTGGATCGAACCGGTCGAGTTCACTTTTTTCTGAACACCGTAACCGATAACGATAACGTCATCAAGCTCGGTTGCCTGATTGATCATTACTACATTGATCACTGTGCGGTCGCCCACCTTCTCCGACATCGGCTGCATGCCGATATAATTGAACTCAAGAATGCTGGAGGTCCCGGGAACATTGATTTTGTAATTTCCGTCTAAATCAGTTGCGACTGCTATCGAAGATTGCCCCTTGACAGATACTGTCACACCTGCAAGAGGTTCACCGTCCGAATCACTGACATTGCCACTGACCTGGATTTTGCCGCCTGATTGAGCATACATGCCCAACGAGACTGCAAATACCAGTAATACGGCCAGAAGATTTCGTAATTTCATGGTCATAAATAAATAACTGGTTTATAATGCAAGAATATTGATTTGATCGATTTTTACAGATTTCAAGGTATAAGATGGAAAGAACACCACCTAAATATTCTTTGCAAATTTATACATATTTTCAACGTTTACCCCCCCCCGATGTTAATAAATATTAAACACATTGTTACACACGCGAAATCCATAAAACCTACAGCCCTCCTCAAAAAAAACACCCTGCTCAAAGCAAAAATCACCTTGAGCAGGGCAAAACCTTATGGCACAAAGCCATTACTTATTCACCATCTTCTGAACATCCTCCGGCGTAAGTTTTCCTACAATCAGTATTGCATTGAAATCACCCGGTTCCTCGTTCACGATAAAGTATTCATTAACACCTTTATCATCACTTTTCATATAAATATTGGTCTTCTCTTTGCCCTCGCTGACTTTCACAAGCACCTCATATCCATTGGCATTTAACACCTTGTCCGCATCAGTCTTTAGTTTGCGGGCCATATCATTATTGTTCGAACTCAGAATCCTGATACAATCAAGCTTTCCGGAAAGACCGCTCAAATCCATATCCCCGGTCTTGACATCAGGCATCATACGCAGCATCGCCTTTGAGACATAAACGCTCGTCACATCCTCGACATCGTCATACTTGTCAAAAAACTTGGATATCTGCTGAGCCGAACCCGATACCACTGCCATTAACACTATTACTGCAAAAATATATATACGCTTCATTGCTGTTTTTTTTAATTGTTTAAACTACTGTTAACCTGCCCTATCGCCAGTGCGAAAGCCTGGTTGGACAAATATCCCGCTGTTTCCACCCCCTCAGCACTCCTGTTGATCGCACTTGCAAATATCGACAACGCCTTCTCCGTCGCGGCATATGCCTCTGTCTGGTCGGCAAGCACTTTTTATTCACATGACTCATAGATTACGAAACCTGTACCAGGGGGTCTAGGAAGC
>JAIDKP010000403.1 GCA_029051445.1 Muribaculaceae bacterium
CGGCCTCGTCAGTGTTTTATAAGATACTTGTGTGTCGTCGGGTTACTGAGGGAAGGTTGTGGCTGAATAAAACACTCTCTTAGAGCTGTTTTTGTCAAAGATGAGAAAGGGGGCTGCGGCGTAACTGTTGGTTACGACACAGCCCCCAGGGGGTAAAGGGAGTTCCAGTAATTGTGTTAGATGGGTGTGTAGCTTACGAAAGCTTCCATCGCCTCATATGAAGCAAGTCCAAGGTTCTGGTAGAGTTGTGCTGTAGCACGGTTGCGCTCTTCGGCGCGCTGCCAGAACAGACGGTCATCATCGCCAAGGAATGGCGCATTTTCCATCTGCGACTGATGCTTGAGGATGGAGTTGCGTTTGAATCTAAGCTCTTCAGGGCTGATGGGGACTGCCATCTCGATATGGTCAATTTCCCATTCTGCCCACGCGCCGCGATACATCCATATGCGGCAGTCGGCCATCCATGACTCTTCCTTGAGTTCGTCAACAGCAGCGAGCACGGCATCGGTGCATACGCGGTGGGTGCCGTGCGGGTCGGCGAGGTCTCCTGCCACGAAAATCTGATGTGGCTTCACGTCGGTAATGAGTCGGCGCACGATATCAATATCGGTGCGTGTGAGGTCGCCTTTTTTGATTGCTCCGGTCTCGTAGAAGGGAAGTCGGAGGAAGTGTATGTGGTCGGGCTTGACTCCGATAAAGCGGCATGCGATGGATGCTTCGGCCTGACGGATGAGTGTCTTCACCTCTCTGATATCCTGAACGTCCATCTCGCCGGCACCCTTGTTGTCGGCGGTGTGACGCGCGATCTCGCTCAGTTTCTTGTATCCGGGAGTGTCGAATCCGAAAAGCGGCGCGACTTTGTCCATGACGAGGAAGTAGCGCAGCATGTCTTCGTCTCCGACGGCTATGTTTCCGGAAGTCTCATAGGCAACGTGTACGTCGTGTCCCTGGTCGACGAGTCGTTTCAGTGTTCCTCCCATAGAAATGACATCGTCATCGGGGTGGGGGCTGAATACTATGAGCAGCTTCGGATATGGGTTGGCACGCTCGGGTCTGTAGGTGTCGTCGGCGTTGGGTTTTCCTCCGGGCCATCCGGTGATGGTGTGCTGAAGTTCGTTGAAAACCTTGATGTTGACATTGTATCCTGATCCATAGAGCTGTCTCATATACAAATCTGACCCATCCGAAGAGCATAAGCGTGTAGAT
>JAIDKP010000404.1 GCA_029051445.1 Muribaculaceae bacterium
ACCCCGTCCCCGCGACTATCGCTTCAAGCTCAACAAGAAGAGCAAGAAGCTCGCCCGCAAGAGCGCGCTCTCGCTGAAGGCACGCGACGGAGAGATTCTGGTAGTTGAAAACTTCACAATCGACGCTCCGAAGACTAAAGATTTTATAAATATTGTGAAAAATCTCAAAGTCGACGGCAAGAAGGTGCTGGTAGTTTTACCCTCCCAGGATAAAAACGTATATTTGTCATCAAGAAATGTGCCCGGTGCAGTGGTTGCAACTGTAGCGGACATCAATACGTATACGCTTCTCAACAACAAGGCGATCCTCCTTGCCGAGGGTAGCCTCGAGGCGATTAATAAACTTTAAGGCCCCAGAAGAGAAAGACAATGGACATACAGATTATTCCCGTTGTAACGGAAAAGGCCAACCGCCTTACCGACAAACTCAACCGCTACACTTTCCGTGTGACGGAGTCGGCCAATAAGTTTCAGATCAAGGATCTCGTGGAGAAGCTCTACGGGGTGAAAGTCGAGGCGGTTAACACGATGGTCGTCCGTGGCAAAAACAAGTCGCGTTACACTAAGAGCGGTTTCCTCCGCGGTAAGACCGCAGGATGGAAGAAGGCTGTGGTGACGCTGGCAGAAGGTGCCACCATCGACTTTTATAGCAATATCTGACAGAATCATCTGATCAAATCATAATGGCAGTAAGAAAATTCAAGCCCACCACACCTGGGCAGCGACACAAGGTTATTGGCGTGTTCAAAGGAGTGATAACTGCCACCACGCCAGAAAAGTCTCTTACAGTCGGAAAGAAAAGTACGGGCGGCCGTAATGCCGAGGGTCATCTCACGACGCGTTATCGCGGAGGTGGCCACAAGCGTAAGTACCGTATTATCGACTTCAAGAGAAACAAAGCAGGTGTGCCCGCAGTAGTAAAGTCGATCGAGTACGATCCCAACCGTTCGGCCCGTATCGCGCTTCTCTACTACGTGGACGGCGCAAAAGCCTATATCGTTGCGCCTAATGGCCTCGAGGTAGGTCAGCAGGTAGTGAGCGGTCCCGATGCCGCTCCCGAGGTAGGAAATGCGCTTCCTCTCAACAAGATTCCCGTGGGAACTGTAGTGCACAACATTGAGCTTCGTCCCGGACAGGGTGCGCTTATGGCGCGTTCGGCCGGTACTTTCGCCCAGATTGTTTCGCGCGACGGTGACTACGTGATAGTCAAGTTGCCTTCGGGTGAGACCCGCCGCATTCTTGGCGTGTGCATGGCTACTGTCGGCGTTGTCGGCAACAGCGAGCACTCTCTGGAGCGTTCGGGTAAGGCTGGCCGCAGCCGCTGGCTCGGTCGCCGTCCTCACAACCGTGGTGTTGTAATGAACCCTGTCGATCACCCGATGGGTGGTGGTGAGGGCCGTGCGTCGGGCGGACATCCGCGTTCGCGCAAGGGTCTTTACGCTAAGGGTCTGAAGACACGCCGGCCCAAGAAGCTCTCAAACAAGTATATTATCGAGCGCAGGAAGAAATAATCAATCTTGACTATCTGAATCAACATGAGTCGTTCACTGAAAAAAGGACCTTTTATCAGCATCAAGCTGGAAAAGAAGGTATCCGACATGGATGCAACTGGCAAGAAGTCGGTAATCAAGACTTGGAGCCGTGCCTCGATGATAGCGCCCGAGTTTGTAGGCCACACTTTTGCCGTGCATAACGGAAACAAGTTTATTCCCGTTTATGTGACGGAGAATATGGTTGGTCACAAGCTGGGTGAGTTTGCGCCTACGCGCACCTTCCGCGGCCACGCCGGCAACAAGAAGAAATAAGCCGGAACGGGTCAAATCATAAACTGAATAACAAAAAGCTTACATCGCAACTATGGGAGTAAGAAAAAGAGAGGCTGCCGACCAGCGGAAGGAAGAGCAGAAGCACATAGCTTTCGCGAAGCTCAACAACGTTCCGTCGTCGCCGCGCAAGATGCGCCTGGTAGCCGACCTTGTGCGCGGCAAGGAAGTGTTCCGTGCGCTGGGTATCCTCAAGTTCTCCAATAAGGAGGCAGCTGCCCGTCTGGAGAAGCTCGTGCGTTCGGCCATCGCCAACTGGGAGGCCAAGAACGAGCGTAAGGCTGAGTCCGGGGAGCTTTACATCAGCACTATATTCGTAAATCCGGCACCGATGCTGAAGCGTCTTCGTCCTGCTCCGCAGGGTCGTGGCTATCGTATCCGCAAGCGGTCCAATCATGTCACAGTGGTTGTAGACACCATTGCCAATGACGTTAAAAACAACGAAGCTTAAGATTATATGGGACAGAAAGTAAATCCGATCAGCAATCGTCTTGGCGTCATCCGCGGCTGGGATTCCAACTGGTTCGGCGGCAAGAAGTACGGAGATACGCTGCTCGAAGATGCCAAGCTTCGTAAGTATCTCAACGTCCGTCTGGCCAAGTCGAGTGTTTCGCGCATCGTGATCGAGCGCACGCTCAAGCTTATCACTATCACAGTGTGCACCTCGCGTCCGGGTCTTATCATCGGTAAGGGAGGCACAGAGGTCGACAAGCTCAAGGAAGAGTTGAAGAAGATCACCGACAAGGAGGTCCAGATCAATATCTTTGAGGTTAAGCGTCCTGAGCTTGACGCTGAGATCGTGGCAGCCAATGTGGCTCGTCAGATCGAGGGCAAGATCGCCTACCGCCGCGCTGTGAAGATGGCGATCGCATCGACGATGCGTGCCGGCGCCGAGGGTATTAAGATTCAGGTTTCGGGCCGTTTGAACGGTGCCGAGATCGCCCGCTCCGAGATGTTTAAGGAGGGTCGCACTCCGCTTCACACTTTCCGTGCCGATATCGACTATGCACTTGTCGAGGCTCACACCAAGGTGGGTGTTATCGGTGTGAAGGTGTGGATCTGCCGTGGAGAGGTCTATGGCAAGCGTGACCTTGCCCCTGCTTTTGGTGGCAACCAGAAGGAGGAGCGTCGTGAGGAGCGTCGTGGTGGCTTCCGCAAGCCCCGCGGTGGAAATCGTTGAACAATATTGCATTGAATATACAATAGCAGAAAATGTTACAACCAAAGAAAACAAAGTTTCGCCGACAGCAGAAAGGTCGCATGAAGGGCAACGCGCAGCGTGGCAATCAGCTGGCCTTTGGGTCGTTTGGTATCAAGACTCTTGAAGCCAAATGGATCACCGGCCGCCAGATCGAGGCTGCCCGTATTGCTGTTACCCGTTACATGCAGCGCCAGGGACAAATCTGGATCAGGATCTTCCCCGACAAGCCCATCACCAAGAAGCCTGCCGAGGTGCGTATGGGTAAGGGTAAAGG
>JAIDKP010000405.1 GCA_029051445.1 Muribaculaceae bacterium
CATCTGATGTTCACAAAGGCTTGTGTGCGTTCACGAGACTCGACCGATACATAGCCGCCGTAGCAGTATCGCGGGTGGACTTCTGTGTTCTCGATCTCCTTTAGCGCGAGGTCTGTCGGATAGCCGCACAATGCAGGCGTGGGGCTCACGGTGTCGAGAATGTCCTCGGGGGTGATTTCCGGCGGAATCTCTCCTTCAAACTGGGTGCGCAGATGCTCTACGGCACCAGCCTTGCAGGTCTCGGTGCCCGAGATTTTCAATGTCGCACCCAATGCCGACAGACGTGATCTGATGTATTCTTTGACAATATTGTGTTCCTGCAGATCTTTCTCTGACCAGCTTGCCTGAACGTCATTCAGAGAGCGGCGTGTCCCGGCAAGGGCAACGGTGTGCAGTGTGTGATATTTACGGTTTATGTCGAGTAGCAGTTCCGGACTCGCGCAAAGCCATGCACCGGTTTCGCCGGTATAATACAGGCTGCACATGGCCGCAGGATTGTCGTGGAATATTCTGTCGGCAATTTCGGCCCACTGTGACGGATTTCGCGAGCTTTTTTCAGTCACGACTCTTGAAATCACCGTTTTGCCGCCTCGTTTTTTCAGGTGTGAGATCACTTGCCGCAGCTGCCCTTCATACTGTAGCTGTGATGTAGATATGGGCCAAGGAAAAATATCGGCATTGTCACGTGGCTCACATCCGGCCGACGCGATATACTCGAGTGTGCGGCAGGCATCAAGTTCGTCCCTGATTATCACACTGTCGGCATATGCCTCATTCCACATTGATATGCGGAATGATCTCGGTTCACGATCAGATGATGACAGCCCTGGATTTGAGAAAAAAACGCATTCTTCGCCGGGTAGCCGGTAAAGTGCGAAAGGAATCCGGTATTTCAGACAGCAGACAGCGGCTTCAGCCATCTGCGGCGGTATACTCAAGGTGGATATGAGGGTATATGAATCGGTATCAGTCAGCGACATGTCCTATCAGTTCAAACGGCATAGCATCGTCTATGACGACATTGTAGAAAGTGCCGGGTTTGAGCGTTTTGTCTCCTTTTTTCACAAGTACTTCCGGGTCGACCTCAGGGGAGTCCCATTGGGTGCGTCCAAC
>JAIDKP010000406.1 GCA_029051445.1 Muribaculaceae bacterium
AGATGCTATAAAGCGGAACATAGGTGGCGACTATTGTGCCGCTGTGTTCAGATTTCAGAATCTTCTCGGCGATTTTCATGAGTACCGCTACAAAGAGCTTGCATGTGAAGATGAGAAAGAGGCTCTTGTCGTGAAATGTCTTGATGCGGTAAGTGAACTGAAGAAACGGCATGGCGACAAGGCTCTGCTTGTGACATCGGACAGCGCGGCATTTCTACAGCGTGTCTCGCAGATCGAGGGAGTGCACATAATCCCCGGGAAGCTGATTCATATCGATCAGGTGTCGGGTGAAGTCGACGGAGATACGGGGCGTGAGGTCTACATGAAATCGTTTCTTGATTTCTATGTGCTCAGCGAGGCGCAGAAGATCTATCGCATCGGCACGTCGTATATGTATCCCAGCGAGTTTCCGGTGTATGCAGCCAAAGTGAACGGTATACCGTTTGAGAGTATTGTAATTTAAACGCAGTCTTCTTTGAGGCGTTGTGCCACTACGGGATAACTTTCAAGTATTCTGTCGAATGCCATGCGGTTGCGGTCGTCGCCCGGACGCAGATTCACGCTCTTGAGCGACAGGTCGCCCGGTTTGCCGACTTCTTTGGCCGTGCGCATCCCGTCGGGCACAGGCACGATGTATGTTCCGGCCGATACTGCCGCAGCCCAGAACCACAGGTCGTCGGTTGTGGGTGCCAGTTTTGTGAATATTGCCGGGTCGAGCATGTCGGTGTCAAGTGAGTGTGGCGGGTACAGCACGCCTCCTACGCCGGTCTGCATATATCGGAACGACGGGCGGTATTTCTTGAAAATGAAATCGTACCATTTGAGCTTGCGCCATTTGCGGTAGGGGAGTCCGGGTTGTATCTTGCGCACACGGTGGGCGATAACGGCGTGCGGATAACGCTTGTGTACTCTGAGCAATGCGTCAAGAAGATCGGGGGTATAGAGTATGTCGTCGTCGATCGTGACGATAATGTCGTCGGGGAAGTCGCGTAATGCCGGGATTAGTTTCTTGTATGAGCGTATGTCCTGCGGATCAAAGCGTACCTCAAATATCGGACACTCGTTTATGAGTGCCTTCAGTTCGTCGGGCAGTTTGCCTTCCGGAAATTTCTGTGTGTCGAGATAGAGCACGATCCTGTCGGGAAGGACTGTGCCTCTGATAATTGTGCGTATGGCCGTGACAGCGTAGGGAATTGCCTCGGGGAATGAGGTGAGCGAGACAATCGTTTGGGGTTTTGCAGTCATGTGTGGGGGGCAAGCGATTATTGTGAGATCCTTTCTCCTATTTCGGGGAACTGCCTGATTATAGCCTCCAGTGCAGCGGCATTGTTGTCGATGCCGGTTTTGAAGTTGACGGTTTTCAGTGATAGCGAGCGTGGTTTGCCGAGTCCCCGTGGCTTGTTGTGGCCGAACGGCACGGGGATTATTGGTGTGCCGTTGGCTACGGCCGCCGCCCAGAACCAAATGTCGTCGGTTGTGGGTGCTATGTGTGTGAATAGCTCCACGTCGATCATGTCGCGTTTCAGTGCATCGGGCGGATAGAGCACACCGCCGACACCGGTCTGAATGTTTCGGAATCCGGAATGTATTTTCTTGAATACGAAGTCATACCAGCGATATTTCGACCAACTGCGATAAGGCTTTCCCGGTTTCATGAGTTTTGCCCGGTGTGCAAGCACGGCATGCGGGTGTGTGCTGTGCAGTCTGAGCAGATCGCGCAGCATGTGCGGGTGGTAGTCGACATCATCGTCGACGGTGACAATGACTGCACCGGGGAAGTCGTCGAGCGCCGGCACCAGTTTGCGGTATGAGCGTATGTCGCGGGGGTAGTCGCGTATCTCGAAAACCGGGCTTTCTTCTGCCAGTTTAAGGAGCGAGTCGGGAATCTTTGTGTCGGTGAACTGCGAGAATGTGAGGTAAAGCACAAGTCTGTCGGGCAGTACTGATCCGTTGAGGAGCGACTGCACAGCTCTGCCGGCATACTCTATTGCTGCCGGGAATGATGTCATGGAAATGATGACTTGATCCTTATTCATGTTTGGGATGCGACGTTTTGTGCAAAAATAAGAGAAAAAAGAGACGGGAGTGTAGAAGTGATTGAATATTTTTGTGGTCTATGCAACGGAACAGAAGTAATATCAGGCCTCGATATGAGATACTGGACGGGCTGCGCGGTGTGGCTGCGGTGATGGTGATATGGTTTCACTTTTTCGAGGGCTTTGCCAAATCGCCTGTGGATCAGGTAGTGAATCACGGTTATCTGGCGGTTGATTTCTTTTTTGTGCTGTCGGGGTTTGTGATAGGCTACGCCTACGACGGACGGTGGCAGTCGGGGCTGACGGCGAGGCGCTTCATGTTGCGGCGTGTGATAAGACTTGAGCCGATGCTGGTGCTCGCTGTGGCTCTTGGAGCGGTGTCTTATGCCGTGCAGGGATGTGTGAAGTGGGACGGCACGCAGGTGCCGGTGTGGATGCTGGTCGTGTCGCTTGTGCTTGGGATGCTGATGATCCCGGCTTATCCGGGCGTTTGGACCGATGTGCGCGGCTATGGCGAGATGTTTCCGCTCAACGGCCCGTCGTGGTCGCTGTTTTTTGAGTACATAGGCAGTGTGCTGTATGCCGTTTTCCTTCACCGGTTGCCGACACGGATGCTTGGTTTTGTGGTCGCTGCTGCGGGGGCGGGGCTTGCGGCAACGGCGTTCGCCGACCTGTCGGGCAGCTACAGCATCGGGCTCGGGTGGTCGCTTGGCGGGTGGGGGGCGTTGGGCGGTTTCCTGCGTCTGGCGTTCTCGTTTTCTGCCGGACTGCTGATATCGCGGGTGCTGAAGCCGCGGCGTGTGCGTGGCGCGTTCTGGATCGCAGCGTGTGTGATCGTAGCGGTGATGGTGTGTCCTTATATTGGCGGCTGTGAGCCGTCGGTGCTCAATGCTGTTTACGACTCGGTGTGCACGCTTGTTGTCTTTCCGGCTGTGGTGGCGCTTGGCGCGTGCGGAGTGACTACCGACCGGGCCTCGGGCTCGATATGCGAGTTTTTAGGCCGCATATCATATCCGGTATATATTATTCACTATCCGGTGATGTATCTTTTCTATAACTGGGTGTGGAACAACGGCAAAACCTTTGAGGAGGTATGGCTGGTGTGCTGTTGCCTGTTTGTCGTGATCATCGCCATGGCTTGGGCGGCTATGAGGTTCTATGATGAGCCTGTGCGCCGATGGCTGGGTAAACGGTTGAAATAGAGAGGGGAGGGGGATGGGAGGACGCACGGCTCGTGCAATGTCACTAACTTAAGACTAAATTCCACGTTTATAATTAGTAAAAGTGATATATTTTCCA
>JAIDKP010000407.1 GCA_029051445.1 Muribaculaceae bacterium
GTTTGATATCGGTGGTGACCCCTATCTTAAAAAGGGCAAAATGCGTCCCGGTCATTTCAACGGTGTCGCTCAGATTGTAAGCAGGCTTTTCAGCTGGTCGGCTCCCGATCGTGCGTATTTCGGAGAGAAGGATTTTCAGCAGATTGCGGTGATAAGAAAGATGGTTGCTCTCGAGGGATTTGATATCGAGATTGTAGATTGTCCGATATGCCGCCATGACGACGGTCTGGCCATGAGCAGCCGCAATGTGAGACTTAACGCCGAGCAGCGTGCTGTGGCTCCGAGAATTCACGAGGTGCTTTCCAATAGTCTTGAGTGGTCTGAGGCTATGACTCCCGCAGAGGTTAAGCAGAAGGTCGCAGAGTCTATAAACGGTTATGAGTATCTCGAGACAGAGTATTATGAGATCGTTGATTCTCTGACCATGCAGCCGATCGAGAGCTGGAATGATGTCGACAAGGCTTCGGGCGCTGTTGCCGTGGGCTGTGTTACGGTCTATTGCGGTGATGTCAGGTTGATTGACAATATCAAGTATATCAATAAATAAAATGAATTGTCCCGCTTGTATTCAGATGCGGGTGGGAAAGAAATAAGGCATCAATCATGCAGATTCAGTTGCTAAAATCAAAGATTCACCGTGTGACGGTGACAGACGCCTGTCTGGATTATATCGGAAGCATTACTATTGATGCGGATCTGATGGATGCGGCAGGAATCCTGCCGGGTGAGCGCGTCTATATTGTTAACAATAACAATGGCGAGCGTTTTGATACATATACAATTGCCGGAGAGCGCGGCAGCGGAACAATCTGTCTTAACGGTGCTGCCGCACGCAAGGTGCAGCGCGGAGACATTGTCATCATACTCAGTTATGTGCTGCTCACTCCCGACGAGGCAAAGACCTGGGAACCGAAGGTGATTTTCCCCGATACAGCAACAAACCGTCTTAAATAACATCGATGTTTGAGAATTTAACCGAGAAACTTGAACGGAGTTTCAAAGTCCTTAAAGGACAAGGCCGCATCACAGAGATCAATGTAGCGGAAACACTGAAAGAGGTGAGGAGAGCATTGCTTGACGCCGATGTCAATTTCAAGGTCGCAAAGACTTTTACTGACACGGTCAAGGAGAAGGCTCTCGGCCAAAATGTGATCAATGCCCTTCAGCCCGGTCAGCTCATGGTCAAGATCGTGAGGGACGAGCTTGCAACTCTGATGGGTGGTGAGGCTTCGGCGCTGAATCTCGGCGGTAATCCGACAGTCATACTTATGTCGGGTCTGCAGGGCTCAGGTAAGACAACGTTCTCGGGTAAACTCGCAAAGAAGCTAAAGAGCGAGAAGGGGAAGCGTCCTCTGCTTGTTGCCTGTGACGTGTACCGTCCGGCGGCAATCGAGCAGCTTAAGGTGCTTGCCGGTCAAATCAATGTGCCGGTCTACACAGAAGATGGCAATAAGAATCCTGTCGAGATCGCAAAGAACGGTATCGCTTATGCCAAGGACAATCATCTTGATCTTGTAATCATCGATACCGCCGGCCGACTGGCCGTTGATGAGGAGATGATGGATGAGATCGAGCGCATTAAAAATGCGGTTAAGCCTCAGGAGACGCTGTTTGTGGTAGACTCGATGACGGGTCAGGACGCGGTGAACACAGCCCGCGAGTTTAACCAGCGTCTGGATTTCGACGGTGTGGTTCTGACCAAACTTGACGGTGATACCCGCGGCGGCGCCGCTCTCTCGATCAGGACTGTTGTCGACAAGCCTATCAAGTATGTGGGTATGGGTGAGAAGCTCGATGCTCTCGATGTCTTTCATCCCGACCGTATGGCCGACCGTATTCTCGGCATGGGTGATATTGTAT
>JAIDKP010000408.1 GCA_029051445.1 Muribaculaceae bacterium
TGCGAAAGTTAGGGCTTTGTTTTATGTTTTACAGCAGCTTATAAAAAGAGGCTGCGCCTATTTTGACACAGCCTCTCCTCATTTACAGTACGGTACCTCGTAGATAATCTGCCACCTTATTTTTCCTGCTTCACATGCACATCCATCTGAGGAAAAGGAAAAGAGATGCCGGAAAGCTTCGGTAACTCACGATAAAAACGCTCGTTATACTCATAGAACACCGACCAGTACTTCTCTGTAAGAGTCCAGGCTCTCACTGTAAGCACAACCGAAGAGTCTCCAAGCGACGAAACAACAACCGCAGGACTACCGTCGATCTTCGATGCATGCTCCTTAACCTTAGCTTTCAACGGCTTTGGCAACTCTTTCGACAGCATCCTGGTGATTTCATCATCCTCAATCATACCCTTGACAATACGGTCATCCGTCGCAAACATCTCCAGTATTACCCTTCGGGCATCGTCGACGCTGTCACCATACGATATACCTATATCCCAGCTCACACGACGGTAACCTTCACGGCTCCAGTTGTTGATCGACGAGGTCGACAGTGGCCCGTTAGGTATGATTATCACTTTATTGTCGGCAGTAGTGATAAGTGTTGAGAAAATCTGTATTTCCTTGACTGTACCGGCATAACCCTGCGCTTCGATATAATCGCCGATCCTGTATGGCTTCAGCAGAAGAATAAGCACACCGCCGGCAAAATTTTGCAAAGTTCCGCTCAACGCCATACCTATAGCGACACCGGCCGATGCAAACAATGCGATAAACGAGCTCGTCTCAAGCCCCAGAATCCCGATCACCGTAACGATAAGCAGGAAATAGAGCACAATCCTCACAAGCGACAGCACAAACGTCGTCAGCGATGCCTCGACCTTCCGGCGAAGAAGTATTCCGGCAACGATAGCATGAATCTTGCGTATGATGAAACGGCCGGCGTAAAACACGGCCACCGCAATAGCCAGATTGATTAACAGTTGTACTGTCCCAGATGCTATCTTGTTTACAAAATCGCCCATGGCATCAGGTGTAAGCATCCCCAGCCCTTCTTTTAGCGTCATACCGGAAGCATGCACTGTATCAGTCGCTTCCGGCGCTGCTGCAGCAAATAGATGGAACATAATCCTTGTATTATATTAGTTGTTATACCTTTTATAACAAATTATGTCCACTTTTTTTTCACTCCCCGAAAAGTCTGCTTGCAACATCCTTCCACCAGGCGGTCTCTGCATAGCTCCTCGATTTCGCATCTGCCTCCGACTTCAGAAACTGTGTCGATATACCGCAATGAAATTCCACAGGAAGTTCATCCCATAGAGCCGGAGTAGCCTCGCTGTAGCTAACCACATCGTCTATTGCGCTAAACACCGCCTCCTTGTCCTTCTCAAAGGCACTCAGCTTCACCTCGTCTTCCTCGCCCGCAAGCACCATGTGTTCCACATAGTCGCGAAGATCGTAGTAGTGACATGTGCGCTCTGTCATGAATTTCTGCGGCACAAAACCGTCTGGCGTAGTCGGATGCCATGAGTACAACACCTTCAGAGCCTCCGACAGATCCGTAACTTTGGTCATGTCATAGACCGACATGGTGCAGGTTCTCGCCTCACCGCTCATAGCGTTATAGTAATCAAATGTCGCCTTCGCCGATCCGTCCAGATCAGCTTCTCCGGGAGCCATGATATAAGGCAAAGTAAGATTATAGGGCATACCGGCGGCAGGAAGCTCCGCAACACTCGCTACCATTCTCGGCACCGAGTTACGCATATCATAAATCACCTCGATACCGCCCATATAGCAGCAATCAAAATATGCGAAGGCGAGATCCTGGCCAGTCAGAGCCGTAGCCAGCGACTCGACATCCATATATCGCGTTATATCATCTATCCCCTTCTCTTCTCCGAAAGCACGTGTCGACACTACAGGCGTTTCGCCTGTGTGACCGTTGCCGGCACGGAGCCAGCCATTGCCGTGACTCCAGAGAATAATGCCGTATTCCTTCGCAGGAAGCGAAGCCTTTACATCATTTATAACCCCGCGCATTCTCGCGATCGAGAGCGACGAGACCGAGTTGTCATAAATCTTTATAGTGTCAAGTCCGTTAGGTGTGACCTCCTTCAGCACCGGAAGCCCGCTATAGTTCTGGTGATACACTACAAGACGTCCGCCACGCAATCCGCCTGACTTCGCGGCTGCAAGCATTTCTTTGATATCGCCGTTGTCAAAGTCATATGATCCGAGCGAATTCGACGCGACCATATACACGACAACCGTACGGTCAGGCATCACCTGAGGCGTATCAATGTTTTCCTTTTCACAGGAAACAGAAAAAAGTCCGCTGGCAATGACCATAGTCACTGCCGGCAGACTTATACGATTTATAAAGAACTTCTTTAACATCTGTTTTGTAAGCGTGTTTTTCATCCTTGAGACAGCCGGTTGATCTCACACCGGCACCTCATCGGAATCACTGATGACCGGCTACGGCTACCGAACGGTCGATCTTAGACACAAGACCCTGAAGCACCTTGCCCGGGCCGAGTTCTACAAACTCTGTTGCGCCGTCGGCGACCATGTTCTTTACCGACTGAGTCCAGCGCACGGGAGCCGTAAGCTGTGCTATAAGATTTGCCTTTATTTCTGCAGGATCAGTATGAGGCTTGGCATCTACATTCTGATAAACAGGGCAGATCGGAGAGTGGATTTCAGTTGCGGCAATTGCATCGGCAAGCTCCGCGCGGGCGGGCTCCATGCAGGGAGAGTGGAAACCGCCGCCGACCTTAAGTTTGAGAGCGCGCTTCGCACCGGCAGCAAGGAGCTTCTCACATGCGGCATCGATTGCAGGCACTTCGCCACTGATTACAATCTGCCCCGGGCAGTTGTAATTTGCGCAAACAACAACACCGGGAACCTCTGCACAGATCTCCTCAACCTTCTCATCGGGCAACGCAAGCACAGCGGCCATTGTCGACGGATTCTGCTCACAGGCTTTCTGCATAGCCATTGCACGGGCGGCAACAAGACGAAGACCATCCTCAAAAGCCATTGCACCGGCAGCAACAAGAGCAGAGAACTCGCCGAGCGAGTGGCCGGCTGCCATATCAGGCTTAAATTCAGCGCCAAGCGACTTGGCAAGAATCACAGAGTGAAGAAATATAGCGGGCTGAGTCACCTTTGTCTGACGAAGATCCTCATCAGTACCGGCAAACATCAGATCTGTAATGCGGAATCCAAGAATCTCGTTGGCCTTCTCAAACATTGCGCGGGCCTCCTCATTGTTATCATAGAGATCCTTGCCCATGCCCACAAACTGAGCGCCCTGACCGGGAAATACAAATGCTTTCATTATTCGATTATTTGATTGAATTCTATTTAATACTGCAAATTTAGCAAATTTCCATCATGTGAGATGCGAAAATGGCCATCAGTCCACAAAACGTATCACATCCTCATTGCGAGGCTTGGCCGCAGGAGATTCATCGGGATATCCTATAGCCACAATAACCTGTATCTTATAGCCCTCAGGTATATCAAGACGTTTCACATACTCACTCACACCAGGTTCGCTGCTCATAAACCTGGCTGTACTGCCAAGCACACAGGTGCCAAGACCCAGAGCCCTGGCCGACAGAAGCATATTCTCCGTCAGCAATCCGCAGTCATAAGCACCGCTGTCATCCTTAGGAGTCATTACAGCGATAAATGCGGGAGCGTTTCTGAATGCGTTTTTAAACCCTGGTTCGGCTGCCTGCTTCGGATTCACCGACTTGAGCACCTCCGTCACTCCCGATATAAAAGCCGGATCATCGACGATACGCAATGCCCATGGCTGCTTGTTGATCGCACTCGGAGCATTTATACCACACTTTGCCACCAGTTCAAGCTTCTCACGCTCCACCGGCTGCTCCTTGTAGGCGCGCACCGATCTGCGGCTCATAATATTGTCTATCACGATCTGCGCGGTATCAGCCTCAGCAACTTCACATGTCTCATACCGATCCACACCCCCTGTGCACGAGGCCATTGCCGCGACACACACCACTGATAACAAGAGAGATTTCATCATTCATCCGTTATTGTTAGCCCCGCCTGAAACTGCATATTCATGAAAAAATACTACGCCATCTTGCTTTAAGACACCCGTGACAGAAACCGGGCGGAGGAATAATTGAAAAGCCCGAAGGGAATTGTTTTCTCCTCGGGCTTTCCATTCTGTTTGATTCTATGTCGGGGTGAGAAGACTCGAACTTCCGACCTCCACGTCCCGAACGTGGCGCGCTGCCAACTGTGCTACACCCCGCCGACATGTCTGCACCTCAATGAACAGCCCATGTTGTTTAAACATGCAAACTGAATCATGACAGCAGATTAAATTCTATTAAAATCCGAAAGAAGAGGTTTCAATAACTGGTACCCGGAGCCGGTCTCGAACCGGCACGGGAGTTACCCCATTGGTGTTTGAGACCAACGCGTCTACCGATTCCGCCATCCGGGCCTCTCTTTTCGACCGCAAAGATAATACATTTTTCTCAACTCTCAACTTTTTAACGCATTTTTTTCAATCATTACCTTAAGTTTTTTTTGCTCAATAAAAAACTATAATTAATTTTGCAGCGCAAAAACAGCGTGGTGGGTATATACCCGCCGGAACCTTGCAAAAACATTAAAAAAAAAATCCATAAATTCCTAACCCGTAGTAATGATTATCGTTCAAGTTAAAGAAGGCGAGAACATTGAAAGAGCCCTCAAAAAATTCAAGCGCAAGTTTGAAAAAACCGGCATTGTTAAGGAACTCCGCAGCCGTCAGGCGTTCCAGAAGCCCTCTGTCACCAACCGAAAGAAGATGATGAAGGCCGTATACGTGCAGAAGCTCCGCAGCGTAGAAGAATAAAGACGCCTCCTTCTTGACGAGGCTGCTAATGGCAGCATAAGCCTCGGTTATCACATATTGCACAAAGCGCTTACGATGATTATCGACGCTTATTTGACCTACATACGGTGTGAACTGAATCTTTCAGCTTCCACCGTTTTGTGTTATGAAAAGGCCGTTAGAGACTGGGCACAATTTGCATCTGATGGAGACATCGACCGATTCGACCCTACCGACATTACCGTGTCAGACCTGCGACTATGGATCTCATCACTTGCTTCAAAAGGAGCGTCACCGAGAACACTGCGACTGAAAAGCCAGGCATTGCGGAGCTTCTACAGATACCTCGCACGACGTCACAACGCCACGTCAAACCCGGCGGCGGAACTACATCTGGCCAGACTCGACAAACCGCTCCCTGCATTTGTCAGACGCAACGAGATACACTCACTGACAGAAGCCTGCACTGAAAAAAAACAGACTGACTTCATAACACAAAGAGACAGCCTCATCATTTCACTTCTATACCAGACTGGAATCCGAGTTTCGGAACTCGTCGGACTTTCCGACGCAGCC
>JAIDKP010000409.1 GCA_029051445.1 Muribaculaceae bacterium
CCACCGGATACAGTGGAGATCTCGGTGCATGGCTCGATTTATGTTCAGTCACGTCTGCTGAGACTGCTTGTCGACGGCGGCCTTTGCCGAATGGCCGGACCGGGAGAATACACACGCCTCGCATTTCTTGCCGGACGGCTTGATCTTGCACAGGTCGAGGCCGTTGCCGATATCTTGTCGGCACGTACTGCCGGAGCGCACAATATTGCAATAAACCAGCTCAAGGGGGCACTCACCGGGCGTATCCGTGAGCTACGCGAGCAGTTGATCGAACTCGCATCGCTTCTCGAACTTGAACTCGACTTTTCGGAAGAGGACGTGGAGTTTGCGTCGCGCGACACATTGCTGCAGCTGACCGGACAGATAATCAGCCGCATTGACAGACTGACCGAATCGTTTGCCACAGGCCAGGCAATACTCACCGGTTATCCTGTTGCGCTTGCAGGAGCTACAAACGCGGGAAAATCCACACTTCTCAATCTTCTCCTTGACGATGACCGTGCGATTGTATCCGACATACATGGCACAACACGCGACACGATTCAGGATACATTTCGGATCGGCGAGACTCTGTTTCGCATAACCGACACGGCCGGACTACGTGAAACCACCGATCCGATAGAGCGCGAGGGCATCAATCGTACATGCAAAGTTATACACGAAGCACACCTCATAATTTGGTTAATTGGCCACAACACCACAAAAAAACAATTATCAGAAATCTGGGAGCATTTGCATCAGAATCTTGAGGGTCGCCACACGCTATTGCCCGTCATCACCAAGACCGACCTTTCCGATGATATTTCTGCCGATTGCATGCACATAGCAGGGGAGTTGCATCGACTTCCGGGCATAGAGTCATTGACAGTTGAGCCACTATTAAGCCACACTATATCTGATCCGGACACCCTTGCTGCATTGCGTGACACATTGAGCCGCATAGCCCGTCCGCACACAAGCTATCAGCCCGGCGAAGTCATCATCACCAACGAGCGTCAGCGTCAGGCTCTGCTTGTGGCCCGCACATCACTTGTCGACACCCGCGACGCTCTTGTCGGCGGAATTCCTCCTGACCTCGTCGCTCACCACCTTCGCCAGGCCATCTCCTCCCTCTCATCGATTACCGGCGAAATCACCACCCCCGATCTCCTCACCACCATCTTCACTCGCTTCTGCATCGGCAAGTAATTAGTTGATTATCAATGCGTTATATTGATAGTAATTGACTGTTACTGAGCTATAAA
>JAIDKP010000041.1 GCA_029051445.1 Muribaculaceae bacterium
GCAAGCCGATTGGTACCAATCGGCTTGTCAATTTATAAGGTCTCTCTTTCTTAAGTTAGTGACATTGCACGAGCCGTACGTCCCTACTCTCAAGGATGTTGATGACAAACTATCCTATTCTCTCAGGAGTAGAAACAGTCGTCATCCCACCTTGCCACGTTGTTTGTTATGTATTCTTCGATCAGTTTTCCGTCGTGATTTCCACGTATAATGTGGTCGTGATATCTTGTTTGCCATGCAAACTCATAATCATTGCGTTTAGCGTATAATGTAATGGAGCGTTTAAGCCCGCCAATAACTACAGATAGTGCCATGCGCTCGCATGGGGTATTCTTGTCTGTAATCTCGACAATAATGTGAATATGATTGGGCATTATAACCCATATGACAGGTGTACAATAGGGATAGTGCCGGTTTAGTTGGGATATTTGTGCATCGGCATACAATCCTACTTCAGTATATTTCATTTTACTGTTTTGGATACTACCAAAATAGTGTCGTTTGTCAGCCGTACAGATTGTGACAAAATAGCATCCGCCGGAATAGTTGTGGAAAGTGGCTCTTGGAGATTTTCGGCAAGGATGATTTTGCATGATATTAGTAGGGATGCAAGGTCTTTGTGTTCAGGTTGCTTATTGATACTTATTGCATCCTAAAACGAATTAGAGTGAGGTGAGCGCACGGTTCGTGCGTCCACCTCACTTAGATCAGTAGACGAGCTCCAGGTCGTCGAGGTACATTATGGAGCCATCGGCACCGGCGAAGTAGTCGCCGCCTTTCGATGCCGATGCAGTGATTATGATATATTCCGGAATTTCTCCCTTACGGTAGTAGTCAAGATCGATTGTGAACTCAATCATGCCATCACCTCCAGTTTTATCAAAGACTTTTTCTCCGTAGGCAATGACATTAGAGGCCGTTTTATCAAATAAATGAGCATCCTTTGTCCTTACTTCCACAGGATTAGTACCATTGCCTTGAACATTACAATCATCGTTCAGCAATGCGATATAGATGATTCCTTTGTCAGGTTGGCCTTTGACGATATCAGGAACGTTATTATTAGTAGAGCTAACTGTACCGGGATTGTATTTTACATAACCTTTCAGCTGTTTTGGACAGTATTTAAGGCCTTCAAACTTGCGTCCCCAGCCGAGTACACCATTTGTGCCATCCGTTCTCAGATATTCTCCTATAAATATATTACCTGCTGCAAGTACGCCAAAAATTGATTGTGAATACAGCTTAACAGAATAATCACCTGAATTTTTTATTTCAGAAGAAAGTGTTGTAACATCACGAGCTACAAATGCAACAGAGCATGAACCATGATTACCTGAATCCCAAAACATATTGGACTTATCCCCAGTATAAAAGACTGTAGGTTTGCTACCTTGTGCGATCTCAAAACCGGCATTAGGAAGCTGGGGATTGAGGGTTGTCTGTTGCATGGATGCAAGCCCCTCTTTTCTATTAAATGCTGCCTTGTATTCATATGTGCATCCCTGTTTGAGGTTGGTAACTGTTGCCTCAAATTCCTTATTTATCAAGATTGAGCGGGAAGCAACATTACCTTCAATATATTTCCACCCCGTTTCACCTTCAGCTCGATAGTAGAAGCCGACTTCGTCGACATCATTTTTTGAAACTTTACCTCTGAATACGAGTGAAGTAGGTGTCTGAGCTTCAATATCGGGGTCAGTTGCAGGGAGTAGGATCGCGCCATCATCGGAGACAATCAGACGCAGCATGGTTGCTGTAGTCTTAGGATTTACATCCTCTGTCCCAAAATCGATATCAGTAGCCGATATCGTTATTTTGTACTCACCTTCTTTAAGTGTGTTTGTAAAACTATCAGAGAGCGTAATAAGGCATGTTGAGATTTCTTTTTCTTTATTGGAAGTGAAGCTGCCGATTATACCTTTAGACTTTAGAATATCAATATTTTTGTCATCGGAAGTCATGAAGTCTATAGTATTAGTTGAAGTACCGGTGAGGGCACTCAGCTCATTCATATTCATTGTGACTGCATTCAGAGTGCCTGATGAGCGCACACTGATTTGAAGGTTGCCTACGTTGTTTGTCGCGCGACTAAACGGAGCATTTTCGCCAAGCTCAAAATCTTCATGTGCTTCATCAGAGTATCCCTTAATTTCAGGGGAGGTGCGGAAATGGATGTCGTGTCTTATGTCGAGCGACTCCTCGTCGATGCTGATGTCGAATGCTCCTGCTCCCATTTCGGTGTCGGGATCTTCATAGTTGATGCGGAAGCGGTATTTTGTAGATGCTTTCGCATCTTTTATCACGCCCTCATGGTAGTATGCTTTTTTGTTTTTGTCGATACCGTGGAAGACCCACTTCATGTCGTGGTTGCCTGTCGGGAGCATGAAGTAGCCGGTGCGTGTCTCGCGCCCCTCGAAGTTGAGCGATGTCGAGGCGGTTGTGACGACGAGCGAATAGTGTTCGAGCATATTGTCGATCTGGTCGGAATACACGACATCGACGGCAGTGTTGGCTATCTTGCATGTCAGACGCACGTTGGTGCGTGTGTCGGGCTGCAAGGTCAATGTCTGTTTTCCCTTGAAGTATCGGCGTGTCCACGATGCCGCGATGCTGTCGCCGGTCCATCCCTCGATAGTGTAGGTGCCTGAATTGAGCTTGAAGTCCATAGAACTCCCCGGACCGTTTCTCCACGGGAATCCCGATGCGCTGTTCCAGTATCTGATGGCATTGCCTTTGGGTGTCGATACCACTATGTTGAGTTTCTGAATCAGATTCTCGGTATCTGATTCAGTGGTACGGCTTACCGGCTGAGTGTCGACGGTGTCGTTGATATCAAGAGTGAGTGATACTTCGGCTTCGCCTTCGCCATCGGTGTAGATAGAGTCTTCGGTGCACCCCGACAGAGTTGCCGTTGCCAGAAGTGCAAGCGATATATATGTGTATTTGAGTCTCATTGTTGTATCGTGGGCTTAATCGGTGACAATTGAAAGCACTACGGTTTTTGTATTGCCTTGGTTATCGGTCACTGAGATCTCGAAATTATGAGTACCGTGGAAACTCTCGAGCAGTCCCATCGGTTCGGTAATGTCGAATGTCACATCGGTCTTGTCTTTGACCTGATCGCCGTAGGCTATGTGGAAGGTTTCGCCCAACTCTTTGGCATCGTCGGGTTTAGCGAAGTCAAGTCCCGACAAGCCGGCACCGATCATGGCGAAATCATCGTCGGTCGATGAAATGTTGAGTATTAGTCTTGCAATACCTGCATCGGCATGGATAAACACTTTTCCATCAAGGTCGGTGCTGAATTTGTTTGGAGTGTCAAATTTCAACTGGCTGGCCGAGAATGTGATCTGTGCCTGCGGCGGGGTGGGCTCTTCGGGCTCTTCCGGGTCGGGATCCACTACCGGTGGTTCCGGATCCTCGGGCTTGGGATTCACGGGCTCGGCGGGGATAGCGTTGTCGTCGGTGAGATCCTGAGGGGGACGCTGCGGATCCTCGGGCTGTGCCGTCGGCGGTGTATAGTCGGGATCATCGTCGCCGGGGCGTATGATGCCTGTGATCGGATCATAGTATTCGCCCGGATAGCTCATGTTGAGGTTGACGGTCTTTATTGTAACGTCGAGATATAGTCCGTTGGAAAGTTCGATACGTCCGGTTGTCGGATCCTCGGGATCGGTTCCCGGTTTATCGGGATTCTCCGGGTCAGTTCCGGGCTTGTCGGGATCCTCCGGATCGGTTCCGGGATTGTTCGGGGCCTCGGGATCGGTTCCCGGTTTATCGGGATCCTCCGGGTCAGTTCCGGGATTGTCCGGATCCTCGGGATCGATTCCCGGTTTATTTGGATCATCGGGTGTTGTCGGATCGTTTACCGGCTTGAGCGAGTAATAGATTATGCGGTGCTGTCCCGGCTCAAGATCGGTGTAGACAGCCTGCAGGGTCAGCGGTTTTCCGCTGACGGTGCCGTTGAGTGTGGCGATGAGTGTCTTGCTGGCATCGGTGTATTGGAAATATCCGGCCTTGTTGGCATCAATGTCGGCAAGCGAGAAAGTCAGTTCGCCTTCGTCGTTGGCAATGACATGTACGTGGCAGTCCGATGCCATGAGCGGTCGAAGGTCTTTGGCGACGCTGACCGAAACTTTGATGTTGGCGAGCCGACATATGACCTTTTCAACTTCGGTAGTTGCGTCTTCGTTGATTGTCAGAACTTTTGTCCCCTCGTAGTATGGTGCTTCCCATGCTGCTTTCTGCACTTCGGATGTGCGTACGATTACAGAATAGTCACCTGTCTCAAGCTGAAGGTTGTCGGGCAGCTGGCTATAGGTGTATCGGTTGATGATTTTTGTGCCGTCGGTTACTTCTACCGTGAATTCATCGGAGTCGATTGTGCGGCCTATATTCTGTTCGCCTGAAATCTCGCAGACAATGGATTTGAACGACAGTGTCCCATATTTTTTGCCTGGTCCGTCGTGGTTCCATGTTTCATCTTTGCATCCGGTGGCGAGTGTAGCCAGTAGGCTTAAAATCAGAAAAATATGATATCTTTTCATGATTGTCGTGATGATAGTGTCATCTGCCGTCGGCAGTCTTTATCGAGAATGTGAATATGTGGTGTTCCTTGCCCGGATTCTCGACAGTAACGGTTTTGGTCATTACGATTTTATTGCCGGATACTGTTCCGGTGAATGTTGCTGTGAGGGTATTTCCTTGCGTGACAAGAAAATATCCGGCTGAAGGCGCGTTCTCTGACTCATCAAGTTTGTGACCTCGGAAATCGAGGCTTTTTCCGTTCTCGTCAGCCACGATTCTTACGTCCCAGTCACCTTCGGTCTGTTGTTCAAGATAGTCGTCGATTACAATCGAGACTTTGGTATTGATGAGCCGGCAAATGACCGGATCAACCTCTGTGATGAGGTTTTCTCGGATGGTAAAATTCTGAATGCCTTTGTAATATGGTGCATTGAATGCCGCACTCTCAAGTGTGTTGCGGCTGTGGACTTCAATCGTGTAGTCTCCTACAGGCAGCCGCACTACCTCCGGGAGGTTCTCGTAGGCATATTTTGTGATGGTATCGTTACCCTGCAATATTTCGACAGTCATTAATACGTCGCCTGTGTTGCGGCTCATTGCATCGGCAATTTCGCTTACGTCGATAGAAAGCGATTTAGTCGACAGGGTTCCGTATGTTTTTTCGCTGTCGCTGATCGGTTCGTCGCTGCTGCACGACGTTGTCGCCGCCATGACGGTCAGCGCCGTTGCAAATGCGATAATATATTTATTTATCATTTTCATGATTTATGAAATTTGTGTCATATTCTGTTTCGTATGGGTGTGCAAGAGTATGCCCTCATTGTTGTGTGAAATTTCTTTCATAATGGTTTCATGACATTCGATTTTGCCGTCCCATTTGGCTACATTGTCACGGATGTAGTCGGAAATGCGTGATGCTTCATACATGTTCCGTATGATTCTGTCATGGTATCTTGGTTGCCATGCAAAATCGATTATATTGTTTTTTCTTGCGTAGGTTGTTACTGCAGATTTAAGGCAGCAGACCACTGTCCCCAATGGTGTGATCCTGAATGGTTTTTTGGGCGTACTGTCGCACGCCCCTACGGCGTGTTGTTGAGGATCTGGTGTATGTGATAATATGGCTGCGTCAGGGTTTATCGATATGATTGCATGTATATGGTTTGGCATTATTTGCCATTGGATCGGTTCACAGTAGGGGTGATGTGACTGAAGATCTGTGATAATCTCATTTGCATACTTGCCTATAGACGTGAATTTCATCTCGCCGTTACTGATTTTTCCGAAATGATGCCTCGCGTTTTTAGTGCATATTGTTATGAAGTAAATACCGCCGTCGTAATCATGCCCGTTGTGGCGGTATGATTTACGGTCGTAGGTAACGAATGTTGGGTGGTTCGTGATTTCTGTGGGCGTACTGTCGCACGCCCATACGGCGTTGATGTAGTTTCTGTTATGATGGTTGGCGGTGCTGTCGTTGGTGGATGATGTAGGGGCGTGCGACAGTACGCCCACCACCGTGTTATTGGCGTGGATGGCTGATGAGTTGCAATATGTTACAGCTGTTTCAGTCATCGGTATCAATCGTAGTTGAGTTGGATGTCGTCGATATAGAGTTCAGAACCAACATATTCGCCGCCGGAAACATTTTTATTCCCAGGTCCATATAGCCAAGATTCGTTGTTTGTGAGACTCGGATTTGCCGATGACTTAAATCTTACCATGATTTTGGATGCAACTTTGTTTACGCGATAGTTGCCGTCATTGTTGACAAACTTTGCCGTAACTTTGTTATAAGTGTTTTGGGCTTTGAATTCCAGTTTAATCGTTTCGGAAATCGGCTGATTGTTCTCATCTGTTATTACAGCTTCAAATTCACCATAATCACTGGAGTTGAATGGAACATATTTATAGTAAAATTCGATTGATATAGGACGTGAAGCAAATGGCATTCCTATATACTTGTCACCGTCTTTAGTGCCAATGAAGAGCTCGCCTGCTGCAACATTCTGGCAGGTTGAAAATCCGCTTGCGGGATTGCCTGTTCCTGCACCGGCTTTATTGCTTGAGCCATACCCTACTGTGCGTATTAAGGCTGCATTAGTCCCGGTATGAGATTTGTCGGTATGCAGACTTGCATTTCCTTCAGTGTGTCCGTCAGCATTCGTTGTAGTGCCCCAAAAGCCTCCATATGAATTGGAATAGTTTGATCTGGAATTTGCTGGAATTGTGCCGCTTGTCGCTTTATAAGCACACCCTCCAGTATTTGTGCCGTTACCAGATCCAGAGCCGTAAGTGGATATTGTTGTTTCATTAGCAGTCGACCATCCACTTATAGACCATAGATATTGATAGTCTCCCTTCTTGGTTGCAGACCAAGCTGCTGTTTCAAAACCGGAGTTGGGGAGCTGGAGTTTTTCTTCGGTGGTGAAGGGGCAGCGTGAAAGGTTTAGACCGTTGAGGCTTACATTGGCAGTGTATTGCGTGTTGTGTGTGAGTCCTGTAATTTTATATGTCAGAGGGTCATCATCGGATTTTTGAAGCTGATTGTTTTCAAATCCGGTGATCCTGATGTTTTCAGCTATAATGTCCCGGTATTTAGCACTGTCCGGATTTATGTAAAGTTTGGCATAAGTAGTCCATGTGTCATAGTCGGGAGCTATAGCTTTGAATGCCGGAACGAAGATCTCGTCTTGCTGACTGATGTTTTCGCCAATGTCGCCGAACACGTTGAAGTATGGTGTTGTCAGCGGTGTGTTGAATGTGAAGATGTATTCGTTTTCAGTGTCGCCGTTCTCTATCTTGGTTGGGGTAGCGGGGATGTCGGTGCCGGTATTTGACACGATGTGGAATTTCAGCCACTTTTTGATGTTGCTGCCGTTGTAGATCGCTTTGACCTGATAGGTAGGATTGACGACAATGTCTTTTACGGCCTCGACCGAGAATGTCACTGGTGCGAGGTTGACTTTCAGTGTGTTGTTGTCGGCAAGGGTAGCATCGGTCGTGCGGCCGAGGCGGTCGGTCACTGCCAGTGTGATTGTCTTGGTCTCGCTACCTGCGTCGCGTGACTTGCATCGCAGCGCTGCCACAAAGTCCTCAAGATAGATTTTGGCAAACTCGCAGTCTTTTTTGAGGTTGAGCATGCGTAGCCCTTTCTGCTCGAGTGTCTTGACGTCAAGCTCGTCGAGAAGGTTGTAGGTGTCGGGAGCTTCGTCGCCGTCGGCTATAGAGAGTGTGGCTGTTGCGAGTCCCGATCGGGCTGCTATGTTGAATGCGTAGCCGTCGCTGTGTGTCTCGATAAGATTAACCGGCACTCCGCCTTCAAAGCCTTCGGGAATGATGACCGGTTCGGGAGGTGTGACGAGATCTTCGAGGTCTTTGGTGAGGTCAATTACGATCGGCTCAACATCGTTGAATGTGTCGTCGAAGCTGACGGTGAGTGTGGCGGTTCCTGTCGATGCTTCAACATCGAGGGCGACACGGTGGAGAGTGGCTTTCTTTGCAGTAAAATAGCCGATGGTGATGAGCGCGTCGGCCCCCGAAGGCATGACCACACGGGCATCGATGCGCGCGTTGCCCGGATTGATATATACCGGGCGTGTCTCGCCTGGATTGACAACGAGCGAGTTACCTTCGGCTGAATTGAGTACGATCTTTACCGACTGGAAATAGTTTATGAACGATTCGGTCGGCTCAAACATCACCAGCGAGTTGGCGACTTTGGCGGTAAGCGAGACCGAGGTGCTTTTGCCGGCGACTACCGGAAATGTTGTCTCGCCATAGAGCTGGGGCGACTCGAATCCTTCGGCATTTGTGTTTCCGAAAGTCGCTGTCATCGTGTAGGTGTCGGCAGGAAAGTCCTTGTCGGCAGGAAATTCGTTGCGCGACGGCCATGTAGCGGAATATGATCCCGATTTATTGGTGAGCGATATAGTGAGCTTGTCGGCTGTCAGCGAGCTGAGTACCGGCATGTAGGGTGTGGTGGTGCGTGAAACGACCGACTGTGTGATGGTCTTGTCGGCTTCAAGTGTCAGGTTTATAGCTG
>JAIDKP010000410.1 GCA_029051445.1 Muribaculaceae bacterium
CTATCCCATTGTTATCGCCGACAGCAGAGCGCCACGAGATGGCAGATTTATCGAGCGTATTGGCAGCTATAATCCCAACACCAATCCCGCTACGGTAACGCTGAACTTCGAGAGGGCTTTGTATTGGGTAAATGTCGGTGCACAGCCTACCGATACAGTACGTCGTATCCTGTCTCAGGAGGGCGTTATGCTCATGAAGCATCTTCAGGGCGGTGTAAAGAAAGGTTCTTTTGACGAAGCAGAGGCTCAGAAGCGTTTTGATGCCTGGAAGTCGGCAAAGGCCGCTCAGACAGAGGCTCAGAAGAACACCCTCGCAAGCAAGGCAGAAGCAGCTGCCAAGCAGCGTCATGAGGATGAAGTAGCAAAGAACAAGGCAAAAGCAGATGAAGTAGCCAAGAAGAAGGCTGAACTCGCTGCCGCCAAGGCGGAAGCTGAGGCTGCTGCCAATGCCGAGGCTTCGGCCGAAGCTACAGAAGAGGCACCTGCCGCAGAATAAGTCTCAGGCAGGCTTTTCAGTATGGAAAAGCCAAACTGAAAATGTAGAAAGAACAAACGGCCGGGTGAATACTTGTGGGCGCTGTGAGGTGCTGACGCATGAGGACTCCCCGGTTGTTTTTCTTTTTCCGGACGGGCTGTTTGCTAAGATCTGCGAGGCGGTGATAAATACCTGTCGGTATTAATTTCCCGTGGTCTTGAGGCGCAAACAACCGGCGGTCGCCGCATAACCGGACAGATGTCTTTTGCAAGAGATTTCAGCAGCGGACTGTTGCGGATGATTGCAGGGTGTTATGCACATGAAAGGCCTCGGAAAGCCGTCGATGCCAGATCATAAAGAATAATACATATATAGTTTTCATAATATTGTTTACCTGTTCACTGTTATAATAGCAAAATGAACGAAGATCTACAAGAACTTATAGCAAAATTGGTCTATAAAACAACGGATGAGACCGGTTGGGCTCCCCAGAATAAGCTCGGGCAGCACCTTGCGCGTATAGGGCGTTCGGTGAAGGAGCTCGGGTACGAAAAAATGAGTGGTTTTTTTCAGGATCATACTGATCGTTTTCAGGTTGAAAAAGATGAGCATGGTCTTCCAATCGTGAAACTGCTCGGAGAGGCACCCGTGATGGGAAATTTTGATGAGGATGAGCTGATGCGTCCGGCAGGATATTACCGTGCGCCTCGTCTTCAGATGCAGCCGCGCATGCAGCGTTATCAGCAAGTCGGATATGGCAAGCCTTCGTATGGAATGGGCCAGGGTTATAACTCATACGGTATGAATAACCGCCGCATGATGTACGGCGATCCGCGTCATGATATGTACAACAAGCGTCGTCCCGAGCAGCTGTCGCTTTTCCGCTGGGCATTTTTCCCTGACCGTGAGGAGTGGCTTCAGATGCTTGCTGATCTGGCAATGCCTCAGGTGTGGCAGTATGAGGTTGCTGACGAGCAACATCCCAACCCGGCTCTTTTTGATTATCTGAGAGATGTTTTCCGTCGCCTTCAGCTTGAGGGCAAGGTGCTTGAGAGCCATGCCGAGGGACTTGCTCTGTTCAATACCGGTCTTCTTGACCGTGAGGAGCAGCGTCCGATCTATGCTGTATTCGGGCGCAATCCTAACCGTAACCGTCAGCCGTGGCTGTTTCAGGAGTTCTTCCTGTCGAGCGCACCACTTCTGGCGCAGGCTCAGCATTCAGCAGCTTTAGCCGATGACGACATGGCTGAGGCCGATGATGCTGAAGAAAATGTAGAGGGAGAAGACGTAGAATAATATAGGCTTACTCTTAAAAGGCGTACAATGGGGATGAACATGATGCGTGGTCCGCTCTATGTCCATCCCTGTTGTTTTTGGTGCAATGTGCGCGTGGGGATGGTACAAGTGGCCATTTTCACCATTGTGCACAGTATCTTTTTTAGTAAATTTGTCAATCGAAAGGAGTGCTGCGTGGCAGTCCTAAAGAAGAAACAATGGA
Organism: Muribaculaceae bacterium; assembly: GCA_029051445.1. Taxonomy (GTDB): domain Bacteria; phylum Bacteroidota; class Bacteroidia; order Bacteroidales; family Muribaculaceae; genus JAFLTL01. The sequence goes on from JAIDKP010000410.1 coordinate 1,974, forward strand.
TATAATCAGAACCGTCGGTGATTTGCGAAATTATGTCGCAGAGTCTCGTAGTGCCGGAAAAAGTATTGGTCTTGTTCCGACTATGGGGGCGCTTCATGCCGGCCACATGTCGCTTGTAAACAGAGCGAGAGAAGATAATGATGTAGTTGTTGTCAGTGTGTTTGTGAATCCTACACAGTTCAATAATGCGCAGGATCTGAAGACCTATCCCCGTACGGAGGCTGCTGATGCGGCTCTTCTTGAGGGGGCCGGGGTAGATGTGGCTTTTATCCCGAGTGTAGAGGAGGTTTATCCTGAGCCTGACACAAGAG
>JAIDKP010000411.1 GCA_029051445.1 Muribaculaceae bacterium
TGGGAAAATCCTCAAGCTTGTTGTACGACAGCCAATAAGCCTCACGGTGATCGATAGTGTGGTCACCAAGTTCATTCTCATGTCCGGTAAGAACCACCTTCGAGCCAAACGACTGACACATCTCCGGAAGTTTTGCAGCCCAGCAGATAGGCATGAACACATCGACCGGAGTGATTTTACCCTGCAGATTCAGCACCATGTCAAGATCGCTCTTGAGCCATTGGTCGCCGGTCGAACTTACAGTATATCCGTCTGGAGTAGTAACCACATAGATATTGTTCTGCAGATGATCCTGATGTCCGGGTATGATCGTTGCTTTCAGTTTGGCACCGTTGGCAGCCTTGAAAGTCTCTTTCCATATCTCCTCCTTGCGTGTGTGTGTCACAGCCTTGTTATCGGCAAGAATCTCGTCGGGAGCCACGACAGGCTTTCCCTTGGAGGTCATACACTCCACAACAAACGGATCGACATGGTCGGGATGATTATGCGTCAGGAACATGATGTCACATGCATCTGCAAGAGCCGATGCGATGCTGTCGCTCATCAGACGACGCTCCGAATCCTTTACCTTACGGCCACGGTAGATGTCCCAGCCGATAGTCACCTTGGGAGTACGGATAATCCAGCCGTCGTTATACAGCTTATATACCTTCATTCCCTTTTTAAGAGGTGTTTTCAGATCGGCGAGCACAATTTCCATACGGCCGTCAAGAAACTGGCTTACCATTGGCGAGTTGTCAAGACGTGTGTCATGAAACATCTGGTCAAGCAGATAAAGAGCGGCTTTACGAGCCTGCGACGGAGCCTCTGTCGAGGGCTTGTCAGCATTGATGATCTCATTGACGAGTTCAAATGTAAGCTCGGTCTGAGCGTTGATGATACCGTCCTTGTCCTGCCAGAAATATGTAAGATCCTTCTTGGCGGATACCGACAGACATGCGAGGGCTACAAGCGAAAATGCTATGCGACGAAACATGATTGGTTTTTTGATATGATTAGGTTAATTTTCGAAATGGCATCTCCAAAGGCACATCACTTATACCCCAAGATACCACAACGCGAATATACCTAATTAAATGCATATTTGCAAACGAAACCGCCATGTTGTCATATAATTTCGTTTTTTTCTTTCAGCACTTATCTATCATGTAGACATTTGCATCGTTCTATAAAAAAACTGGAAGCACCGACATACTGTATTCACTCCTTATATACCGGCAACTTTCTTGTCGGTGATTAGCGTCAGAGCCCCGTCGGTAGTCACATTGCACGCCGTGCCGAAACCGTCCTGAACGGTATATATAGCCGTCATAATGCCGATAAATGTCTCTGGATTCTCACCACCGAGTATCAAACTGCCGACAATCGTGGAACAGGCGACATTTAAGCCTCCGGGGACACCGGGCGAACCGATCGCGATCACACACGCGACAACCGCGAATATCATCATATTCAGCAGCGAAGGCAACTCACCGTAGAGCGTATAGTAG
>JAIDKP010000412.1 GCA_029051445.1 Muribaculaceae bacterium
TCGCAGGAGTGGAGGAATACAACGGGTCAAGTATGACATGAGCTTGCCTCATACGGCTTAGATATTCTGTATATGGCAGATTCTCAATAATGTCGAGAGATGCTTTTCCAGGATATTTATCAACGATTTTTTTTGCGGCGGCAAGCAGCCGGTCAGTACCTTTTACAAGTTCACGTCCGCGCTGTATGCCCAATAGGAATCTGACGCATTGCAGATTGTCGGGAACAGAAACCGGGATTATGCTTTCGGTATCGACTGGTATACCGCCATAGGCGATTTTTTCCGGCGGTAGGACACGTCGCAGCGAAAGATCGTACTCATAGAGCACCGATACAGCACCGTCGATGTTGTCGTAGACAACGTCGTGAAGTTGCTGCAACTCCGATGAATGCCATCTGTCAATTGCCCCGGGGTCGGCAGTGCGGAGCGGCGACGGAGCCCCGTCGATATGCCACTCGGAGTAGCGCAGCGGTGTGTCGGTGGCCGTGCACATATCTATGAAAGGAATGTCGGTGCCGAGTGCGGTCAGGAAAACAGAACGATTGTTTTTCTTGAGAAATCTGAAGAAATCGAGTATGCGGTGTGGCTTTAGATCGAGAAAGTTCGGCGATGAGAGCGCAACAACATCATAGCCGGTGAAACGGGTGCATTTCATCGCGTTTATACGCGCCCACAGCCATGCACCCGACAGTTTGCCTGGTGAACGGGCGAGATCGATGTCGCGTCCGGTGTGCATCCATCCAGACCCGCCTGATGCCACCGTGACGTTGTGACCGAGTCGACGCAACCCGGTAGCCAGAGTGTTATGGCAGTTGCTCGCATCACCTACGAGTAGTATTTTCAGAGCTTGTTTCTGGCATTCAGCATCCTTTTTCATGGAGCTAAATTAGTCATTGCATTCAAATATCTCACGATAGTCGCCCATAAAACTCCTAAGATTCTTCATCCCCATGACAAGGCCTGCCACAGTCCCTGCGATTATGCCGCACAAAAAATAAATGTTGCCGTCCGACAAGGTGAACATCAAGCCGATAAACAGTATGTCGACAGGAAGGAAATAGGCGATGAGCTGCAAGTGACGTTTTCTGCACATCCATGCTTTGCGCAGCACTTCGATCACCGGCATCTCGGCGACTGAGATTGATGATATCTTCCTGTACAGCCACCAGTCGTAGGCAGAGACCGACAGCATGACGGCGATATAGAATAAGAAAAAATAGACTCTGTTCTGGTAGGTGAAAACCGATGAATTAAGGAATACTATAGCCGTAGGCGTACAGCACAATGCCATGATCGAAAACCGGCGATAACGGCCGGCAAGACGTTGCAGTGCTGTCTGTCGGCGGAAGTTGCCCGAAGAAATATCCTGTAGCGTCTTGTCGGGAGTCAGGCCTGAAATCCGCTTTGAGAGTTTTTGCCAGTCTTCGCTGAGAAAATTGTCGGTATTATTCATTGTCATCAGATGTCTTTACGTTTATCGAGTTCGATGAGTTTCAGGCGTGCGCGTCGCAGTCGGGTAGCTATGGTGTTTCTCGGCATACCCATTATTAAGGCGATCTCCTCGTATTCAAGGTCTTCGAGCCGCAACATAACGATAGACCGGTCAACAGGATTAAGACACGACAGCAGGTAGTGCAGGCGTTGGATTGAGTCTGTGTCAGCTGTATCGGCTGTGTATAGGTCGGCAGCATCGATGCGCACGTTGCCGGAGTGCTTTTTTTTGCTCCTGACAGTCGACACACAGGTATTGATCGCGACGCGGTAGATCCATGTCGCAGGTTTTGAATCACCACGGTAGGAGTCTATACCGCGCCATATGTTCAGCCATGCGTCCTGACGCAGGTCGTCAAAGTCATCGCGATCGGTCGCGTAAGTGAAACACACTTTGTCGACAACACGCGAGTGGAGCGTGTATATCTGTCTGAAAATTGCCTCATTGGACTTGTATGCGCCATCACAGTGCGTCTGGACGAGGCCGCATAATTGCATAAGCCTTATCAACAGTGTCGATCCGGAGCAGTTGATTGAAAGAGTCATTGTCTTATTAAGTGATTATACTGCTATTTGACGCAACCGATCGCGTAATAGTTTCACGAAAAATAAAAGAGACGCGCATTTAAGGTTGTGCGTCTCTTTATTGCATATTATAAGTCCGGGCGGTTCAGTGCATATTCTTGCGGATGTAGTCATTGAGTATGAAGAATGCCGGCTGTGCCATTCCGCCATGGTCAAATCCATCGAGTTCAAGCAGCTTCGTGTTTTTGTGCCCGACGAGTTTCATCATGCGGTCGAGGTAGGCGTTTTCCTCATATCGTCCGTATAGTTCAAGTTCGCGGTCTCCGGTGATGAGTATGAGCGGCGGGCAGTCAGGGCGCACCCAATAGAGCGGAGCTGTATCGTCGATGACCGGACGCAACGGATCTATACCGTCCATTTTGCGTGCGTTGAAATGTGTGATTGCCTGTCCGCTGAACGGGATGTAGGCTGCAACCGAGTCGGCATCGACACCATAGCGGTCAAGCCACTTTTTGTCGAGGCAGAGCATCATCGACAGGTAGCCTCCGGCCGAGTGTCCCGATACTACGGTCTTCGACGGATCACCGCCATATTTTGCCGCGTTTTTTATCGCCCATGCCACAGCCTCGGCCGCATCATCGATGATGTCGGTGACACGTACATTTGGAAGAAGACGATAATTTACTCCTACAAGCACGTAGCCTTTGTCACGCAGAGCGGAAGGCAGTTCTTTGGAACCACCCTCAAGGCCGCCGCCGTGAAACCATACCACAACAGGAGCACCTTGGGCATCTTCAGGATAGCTCACGTCCACTTTAAGGCGTGCGGTAGAATATGCATCGGATTTTGCCGAATAGGGAATATCGCGATCGGTTTTCTCTTTTGCCGCTATTGTCGAAGCGGCTACCATGATCAATGCTGCCGACAGGAAATTTCTAAGTCTCATTTGAAGATCATTTGAGCGAAATCGGTGAGATATATGCGCCAGTTGCGCCAGATGTGGCCGCCTGTAGTCTCTACGTATTCATATTCATAACCTTTGCTGTCGAGATAGTCGCGGAAGTCCTTGTTATTCTGGTAGAGGAAATCGGTTTCACCGATCGCGATCCAGTATAGTTTGGGCTTGTTGGTTACAAAGAGTGCTTCCATCTCTTTGTTGAACTGGCTGTCGGCCTTCATGCGCTCAAGCATCGACACCTTCTGGTCGCCTCCATGTCTTACGGCAGCAGAGAAAAGACCGATATAGTCGAATTTATCGGGGAAACGTTTTGAGATTGCATATGAGTGTCCGCCACCCATCGACAGTCCGCAAATAGCGCGGTTCTGCTTGTTTTTGGCGACTTTGTAGTTTTTCTCGATATAGTTTACAACATCCAGGAAACTTTCGTCCATCGAGGCTTCAGCCTCGGGGAGTTTAACACCGCCGCGGAAGCTTGGCTGGTACATGCCGAAGTCCCATTCGCCCGGAGCTGCGGCGCAGTTAGGATTACCGTTGGTCATAACCACGATCATCGGTTTGGCTTTGCCGGTAGCGATGAGGTTGTCGAGGATCTGTGCGGCACGTCCGAGCTCCGACCATGCATTCTCGTCGCCTCCTGCGCCGTGGAGCAGGTAGAGCACAGGATAGTTTTTCCCTTTTTCATATCCAGCGGGAGTATAGACGGTCATGCGGCGGTTGAGCTTGAGTGCGGGACTTTCGTACCAGACTTTGGCCACATTGCCGTGTGGCACGTCGTTGACGCTGTAGAGATCACCTTTGCTGCCTTTGTCACCCTTGATGATGAAAATACTTGTCCATGTGGCCACGTCGCGGTTCTGGTATATGTTCGACGGGTCGAGATAACGCATGCCGTTGACAATGAAATTGTAGGAGTACAACTCCGGATCGAGTGGATCGCTTGTGAAAGTCCATACACCGGCTGAGTCTTCTTTCATTTTCACGGAGCGGATCTTTTCGGGTAGAAAATCACCGGTAAGTTCTACTGTTATCGCTTTAGGGGCATATAAACGGAATGTCACTGAATTATCAGGGTTTATTTCAGGGGACTTCACAGCCGCGCTTGAAAAAAGCGCCTGCTGTGCCATTGCCGACAGGCCTACCACGGCAAGCACTGTCAATGTGATGAATCTTAATTTCATGGATATGGAATTATGGTTATACTTTCTCTGAATGACAAATATACATTATCAATGTGGTAATATGCAAATTAATGTTGGGACACTTAATGCATGTGTCGATACAAAGAAAAAAGCGGATAAGGTCTGCTGTGCCTTATCCGCATATGGGTGCGATGATTTCCGTGAGACTGAATATTATTTGGCCGTTTTGTTCATCTCGACCTCGATCATCACCGGGAAATGATCGGACGGAGTACGTGCCACATAGGTGCTGTCCTCATTCATGGTGCGATAGGTGTCAGTGAGTACGCCATATTTCTTCACGCTGAATTCAGGGGTGAGGAAAATGTGGTCGATGCGCTGTGGCTCGCCATTGACCATGCGGCTTCCGTTGGGGTTGTAGGCGTTATAGGTTCCGGCCTCTATGTAGCGGTAGTCAGCCATGTCATAGGCATCCTTCATGATGCCGGACTCGTTGAGGAGCTTGTAGCCTTCGTTGGTCTGGTCGATGTTGAAGTCGCCGCTGAGCATCACGGGCAACGGCTCGGGAAACTCCTGGATTTTCTTGAAAATGAGCTTGGCGCTTTCGGCGCGTGCAACCACGCCGACATGATCCATGTGGAGGTTGAAGTAGACAAATGTGAAGTCCGAGTCTTTGTGACGGAACTTACCCCAGGTGCATATGCGGCGGCATACTGCATCCCAGCCGAATGAAACACTGTCGGGTGTCTCGGAAAGCCAGAAATCGCCATGGTCGAGCATATCGAATTTGTCGGTATTGAAGAATATTGCGGCGTGTTCGCCCTTTTCTGCGCCATTGTCGCGTCCTACGCCGATATACTCATAAC
>JAIDKP010000413.1 GCA_029051445.1 Muribaculaceae bacterium
CTACTACAATGGCGCGCAGGACACCAACGCAATCACCTACCTTACCCTTGCCAATAAGCTCATACACGCCATAAACCCGCACGCCATCACAATCGCCGAAGAGATGAGCGGAATGCCTGGACTCGCTATACCTGTCGCCGACGGAGGCATAGGATTCGACTACCGCATGGCGATGGGCATACCCGACTATTGGATCAAGACCCTCAAAGAGAAAAAAGACGAGGACTGGCATCCCACGTCAATATATTGGGAGCTCACCAACCGGCGTTCCGACGAGAAGACAATATCCTACGTCGAGAGCCACGATCAGGCGCTCGTAGGCGACAAGACCGTTATCTTCCGTCTTATCGACTCCGATATGTACTGGCACATGACCAAAGGTGACAGCAACATGACCGTCACACGAGGCATCGCACTTCACAAAATGATACGTCTCGTCACACTCGCGACCATCAATGGCGGCTACCTCAATTTCATGGGCAACGAATTCGGACATCCGGAGTGGATCGACTTCCCTCGCGAAGGCAACGGATGGAGCCACAAATACGCGCGTCGCCAATGGAGCCTTGTCGACCGCGATGATCTGCAGTATCAGTACCTCAACGACTGGGACAATGCAATAATAAGTCTCGTCTCCCACACCCACAACTTCCAGGCACTGCCGATCGATAAACTATGGGAAAAAGACGATGATCAGATTCTTGCTTTCCGGCGTGGCGACCTTGTGTTTGTATTCAACTTCAGCCCCGACAAGTCATTTTCGGGCTACGGCTTCCTCGCCCCAAAGGGAGAATACGAGGTTATCCTGTCATCCGACAACCCTCAGTTTGGAGGATTTGGCAACATCGACGAGACCGTCTCACACTTCACGATACGTGATCCATTGTATGCCCCGACAGGCAAAGAGTGGCTGAAACTCTATATTCCCGCACGGTCGGCAATGGTACTGCGCAGAAAAGAGCGCGGCAATGTTACTGCCGGCAAAAAAAACAAGACAAAATGACCCAGGCGAAAGATCACGGCAGCCGCCGCGTTCTCGGCAATATCATAAAAATAGTAATCCCGACGGCAATCACCGTCGGGCTTTGCTATGTACTCTTCACCGGAGTCGATTTTGGCGCGATGATGGAAGTCATCCGTCACGACTGCAACTTCTGGTGGATAGGTCTCGGACTTGCCATAAGCGTTCTTTCGCACGTCGTCAGAGCCATGCGTTGGCAGATACAGCTGAATGCCCTCGACATCTTCCCGCCGCTCAGGTGGATAGTCCTGAGCATATTTGGCACATATGCCGTTAACCTCGTTTTCCCACGACTCGGCGAGATATGGCGTACAGGCTATATCGCCACACGCCAGAAAGCCCCTTTCACAACCGTGCTTGGCTCAATGGTAGCTGATCGCCTCGCCGACACCATTACAGTTCTTACGATCTCGCTCATCACATTTCTTGCCGCCGCACCGGCGCTCATGTCGTTTCTCACACGCTATCCCGAAGTCTATCAAGGCATAATGCACCTTGCCACATCACCATGGATATGGAGTAGCCTCGTCGTGTTAGCCATAGTGCTCTGGTGGTTTTTATCTATGCGCACAACCAATCCGCTCGTACTCAAAGTGCGCAAAGCAATAAAAGAACTTTGGCAGGGCTTCGCGGTAATTGTACGCATGAAAGGACGCGTGCGCTGGATGCTGCTCACACTTGCCCTGTGGGGATGCTACTTCACGCAACTGTATGTAGCGTTCTTCGCTTTCCCGTTCACCGCCGAAATAATACACAACCACGGCATTGTAGCCGTACTCGTATGCTTCTGCCTCTCTTCGATTGCAATGGGCATACCCTCCAACGGAGGCATCGGGCCCTGGCAGATAGCAATAATCTTTGGTCTGACAGTCTATGCACCCGCAGCAATGACAGATGCCGCCGCCGAGACATTCAGAATCAACGCCACAGCATTCGCCAACCTCGTATTAGGCATGCAGACACTCCTGCTCATCCTGCTTGGACTGTTCACCTTCTCCGCCATCGCCCTCTCCAATCGCCGCCACACACCTTGATTCCCGGCTCGTGCGTCCAACGTAGCTAAGCTATATCAGCTATTGCAGTTCCCCTTCCCCGACTTGCACGTTAGGGGCAAAGTCCCAGATTCTTCAGTAACCGCGTCAGACTCCATTTCCCAAAAAAGTAGGAGGCTGTGTCGTAATTAAGTTTTACGGCGCAGCCTCTCTTTTTTGAGTGTTGAGGTTTGGATATTTTTCAGGCG
>JAIDKP010000414.1 GCA_029051445.1 Muribaculaceae bacterium
ATCTATACGTTCTACATGCCTGCGAAGCGCCGTGGCGTGTGCAAGAACACAGATCCGGCACTCAAGAACAACGGTGCTCCAGAGAAAGCGCTTTATGTTCTGCTGTTTATTTCGTCGAAAACCAACGGATCAAGCTTCCTCTACACGATATATCCCGGCGCCAACGACTACAACGACTACAACGTGCGCCGCAACCACAACTACAACATCACTCTCCAGTTGAATTCCGAGAAGCGCGACGACCGTGTGCTTGCGGCCCCTGCCAACTGCTTCGTGCTCGACACGGAGGACGAGATCATGTTTGACCCGTACACGCGCACCGAGACCGGCGGCGGCTGGAACTACAGCGACTACGTCAACAAAAAAGATCCGAAGAAAAAGATCGTGCGCGCCGATATCGTATGGCAGCAGCCGAATGTGATCGGTGACAATACTCCGGTAGCCCGTGCCACGCAGGGATCGCTTGTCTATCTCGACGAGTATGACCGCATACATGTGAAATCGGGAAAAGTCAACGGCAATGCTCTGATCGCCGGCTACAACGAGGATGACGAAATCGTGTGGTCGTGGCATATCTGGGTGAACCATGACAAGCCGGCCGAACTTGCAGCCGCAGTGCCTTACTACACATTTGAGTGGGACGGAAGCGGTATCAAGACTTCGCAGGGACGTGTGCGCAAGGGGCGCTCGCTGATGAAGTGCAACCTTGGCGCCATCGATCCGAACCGCAACACCGCACAGCCCACCAAGACATTCGGATGCGTCTACCAGTGGGGGCGTAAGGATCCGTTCCCGTCATCGTGGGGCGTCACTGCAGCCGGTGGTTCAAGCTGGAATCAGGGAGGAAGCAAATCCTACAATTCTACAACCTGTGGTGCGATCCACAACAATGCCAACAAAGCGATAACGTTTGACGGTACGGGTAAGGAAGATACCGCAGGACGTCTGTTCAGAACCAAGGTGACATCCAACGAGACCGGCACGATCGAATATACGGTGAAGAATCCGACTCATTTCATCTCGTCGATGAAGGATCCTATAGGCGGTGCGGAGAATTCAGGCACTGTGACCGATTATGTCACCGGCACAGACGGTGACTGGTATTATGGCTCCGGCGCGACCCCGGTTCATGCCGACAACCTCTGGGGCGGATCGGAATTCGCCACTGCGATGCAGTTTAAGGTCAATAATGATGCAAGTACGGTACTGTCGGACAATGGAGCTACCGAGAAATCTCTGTTTGATCCGTGTCCTGCAGGCTGGATGGTTCCGCCGGCCGACATGTGGCTGTCGTTTACAATCGACGGCACTAATAAAAACGACGGCTCGACAGAAAGTTATCCGAATATGAATACTGCCGATACCTATACAAGCAATCAGCAGGCCCGTGGTTATCTCATGTGTATGTCGCAGACATATAAAGACAAGAGTGTCACGGTGTTCTTCCCGTCGCAGGGTGTGAGACTGATCAACGGAAACTTCAACCAGATAGGCCTTTGCGGTAACTATCACACATCGACCGGCGGCCCCGGCGGCCGTACAAACGCATTCCATATGCACACGCCGTCGTTCATGTATCCGTTTGAGACCGGCTACGGTTATACCCGTCGTGCGATCGGCTGTTCGGTGCGTTGCGTGCGCGACGTCGACGATTGATTGTATTGACAATGCATTTGAGCAAGGGCATGCGAAAGCATGCCCCTGCTCGTGTAAAAATACGGTGTGAGGGACTGAACCCCCTCGCACTGACAAAATGATAAAAAGCAATCTTTGAAATGAAGGTAATAAGCAAGTTATTTAATTTCGGAGTTTCGGCTGTGATGCTTATGTCGATGTCATCATGTGCCGAAGAGACATTTGACGTGGCGAACACGCCTTTCGCTCAGCCGGGCGACCGGGCTGAGACGATCGAGGTGTCTCTGAGTCATCACACCGACAAGCCTCAGAACATCGGCCGTCCTCTTGTCAACGAGATAACATCGCGAGCCGGTGA
>JAIDKP010000415.1 GCA_029051445.1 Muribaculaceae bacterium
ATCCTATATCGTTATTTGTCATCATGCCAATATGATATTGTCTTTTCAATCTTACATCCATCACGCGCTTTTCGTCACCTGTTTTACGTTGCATGAGTCCGCTTGTATGTCCCAGTTTTTCATATACGGCAATATCTTTCACTGTAAAGGCATCCAGATTGTTTAAGAGGATTTTGCTGTTCCCGTCAAAGAAGTCGCGTCCATTAAGCATGAGTAAATCGATTTTTCGTCCGTCGCATGTGATTGTGCCGGAATTGTCAATCTCAACACCGGGTAGTTGTTTGATCAGTACGTCAAGAGTTGATCCCTGTGGGGTGACAAATGCATCGGCATTGTAAATGAGAGTATCACCTTTGTGGTAAAACATCACCTTGGATGCTGTCACAGTGACTTCTTTAAGGTCTTTTTGTCGGTAGCGTTCAAGATATATCGCAGGATGATTGTATGGATCCGGGAGATCAGGGCTTAGTTCCAACTCTATGCGTTTGGGGGTATAATAGTCGGATTTGAAATGCCATATTTCGTTATTTTTCACCTCCTCTCGTGTTCCATAAATCTTTATAATGATCTTAGGTGAATTTTCATCTATATTGAGAGAAAACTCTCCTATTTTAAGGCTACTGAAGCTTTTAATAATTTTTGATGTGTCAGTTGCATTATAGACTTCGACAAAAGGTCTGATTCCAAGTTGAGTGAGTTCATCATATACTTGAAAGTTCAATTTTCTGGTACCGGCAGATACAAATAAAATGATTAAGTTGCATAATAAGATGCAAATACCCCGTGATTTCATGGAAAAAAAGAGTTTATAATATTTGCGTCAAATATACAAATTTACCTTAACTGTTCAAACAAATATATACAATAAGTGTTTTGTATTTAAATCGGTATATTCTGGAGATAACTTTTAAAATCTTATTCTAACAATGAAGAATGCAAATTTGCCTCCCGGTGCCAGGGAACTTACTATGGAAGAGGCCAAACGAGAGGGGATACCCGGTTCGATTGTTGTTGAGGGTGATAAGTGCTACGTAACAGCACAGTGCCCTAATGGCAAAGAAGTTAAATGTAATGGAAATATTTATACTTGCACAATTCACATGGTTGGTTCCGGTGTCGTTGGTGTAAAGTGTAATGACAAGTTCGAAAGTTGTAGTGGCTCAACATTCGGTACAGGTTTTGGTAGTATGAGCGATAAGAGTCATATGCCGATTAACGGTAACAAGCTATGAACGCTCTTATGCATTTTGTTAAGGTCATGCAAGTCTAATTTGTACGACTCTAACTTTATTTTAGGGCTTTTAGGTCGGTGCCGGCGGGGGACTGGTACATTGAGAGGCCGAACTCTTTTACAACAGCGTAGACGTGGTTGAACACGGCCGACTGGATGTGTTCAAACTGTTTCCACTCGGTGTTGCTGATGAAGAAATAGAGTTCAAGCGGAAGGCCGTGTGCAGTAGGTTCCTGCTGACGAACCATGTAGATCATGTCGGTTCTGACATGCGGGCTTGATGCAAGGTAACGTTCAAGGTATCTACGCAGTAATTCGATATTAACCGTGTGTTCGGCACCTTTGATATCGGCTTCTTCAATCCATCCGTTTTCAAGAAGACGGGCGATCTGCTCAGGTGAACAGAAGCCTATAGTGTTGATATCGATATAGATGGGGCGCATCACGCGACGTCCTCCCGACTCCTGCATGGGCTTGAAGTTCTGGAATGACTCGCTCACAAGCGAATAAGGCGGGACGGTTGTTACCGAGTTGTCCCAGTTGCGAACTTTTATGGTTGTGAGCGATACGTCGATGACTTCTCCATTTGCCCCGGATTTCGGCACTATGATCCAGTCGCCTTTCTTGAGCATGTCGTTGGCTGTGAGCTGCACGCCTGCGACAAGACCAAGAATTGTGTCTTTGAACACGAGCATCAGCACTGCCGCCGAGGCGCCGAATGCAGTGAGTATCGCTGTCGGGCTCTTGTCGAACAGGATGCTTATGCCGATTATGACACCCACGCATACGAAAAGCAGTTTCAATATCTGAAACACGCCACGCAGAGTGTGGATCTTGTATCGCGGTCTTTTCTCAAAGGCGTCGTAGAGGTTCTGCAGCAGGCGGTTGGCGAGGTGGACAAAAGCCCATACTATATAGAATGAGGTCAGCTTTGTCAGCCATACATACATGTCGCTCTCCTGATCGAATGTGCCGGGCAGGAGGTATGCGACAAGCAATGCCGGAGCGAGCTGTGAAAACGCTTTTAAAAAGCGGTCGTTAAGAATATCATCATCCCAGTCGCTTGCAGTGCGTCGGGTCACGGCTTTGACTACTACCGATACTACGCTGTGGCAGAACATGTAGGCAAGAAATGCCATCAGGGCTATTGTAGCAAGTGTTACCGGCAGTAATATCGTGTTTACACTATCGGCCGGCAGAACAGAGGAGAGTAGGTCCTGTAATATTTTTTTCATCAGATGAAAATATAATCAAAGGTCAAGGTCGGTGCGGCGGCGTGAGCGTCCGGTGTGGCGTCGGTAGCGTGAGATTATGGCGTTGCACCACTGCATGATTTTTACCCAGAGCGACGGTGAGCCTACGGCGAAGTCTACGGCAAGCGGATCGGCGAAGGTCTGCACGCTCAATCCGTCGGCGCTTATCTCAGGATATATGACAATAAGGTTGTTGCGTGAAAAGTATCGTGATATAAATGCCGGCAGTTCTGTCGTGTCGGTTGTCCATGACACGGATCCCGGACGTGAGGATATCCATATGAAGAGATCGTCGTCGTGTATCTTGTCGGCCATAAGCAGGAAGTCATCGCGAGCCGAGATGTCGCGGAAGTGCGCTCTGATGGCAGACTTCTCTCGCCGCAGCAC
>JAIDKP010000416.1 GCA_029051445.1 Muribaculaceae bacterium
TCACCGTCCACTCCTATGGCAAGCTCTCCCGATATAATGTTTTTCACCGCTGTCATCGTTGCTCTAATCAGCTCAAGAATATCGCGATCCGATTTTTTATCAGGATCATGCGGAATCGCAGCATGTGGCGCATTGGCAACAGTCGCATGGCTCGGGTCACGTTCTCCTCAACTTACTCCTCTCATGCCTGTGCTTGCAACTCCGTGGCTGTCGGTGCACGTCTCACTCCTGATGGCCGCCTATGCTCTTCTCGGGCTTTCGTCGATAATATCACTTGCCGCATTAATCAGAAAAGAGCATGATACCAAAGCCACCAACCGACTGATCAGAGGCATGACCGGCTGCGGTGTCTATCTTCTCGGAGCCGGAATATGGATCGGTGCCATGTGGGCCAATGTGTCATGGGGCCGCTACTGGAGCTGGGACCCGAAGGAGACGTGGGCTCTGGTGACGATGACACTATATGCCATACCGTTGCATAAAACAACTATCTTCTACAAAAAGGAAAGCCTGTTTTACATCTATGTCGCGGCGGCTTCTCTATCAATCGCCATGACATACGCCGGCGTGAATTATCTGCCCTCACTCCACGCCTACCGATAGGCAAATCACGAGGTGTTTTTTTTCAGGCACCGAAAGATTTTTACATTCTAAGTGCAACCTGTCATGCATTATCGCGTCATATAGTCGAGGACAGTAAAACAAGCCACGTTTTCATCACAACAGACAAAATAAAAAACAGCAATAATCATGAAAATACTTTTCAACATCTTTACAGCGGTTGTGCTGGCTATCACGACCACCGGATGCAGCCTACGTGATCTCGCCGAGATCGAGCCTGATCATTGGGATAAGCAGCAGTTTGAACGCGAAGTAAGCAAAGCCGTGCGCCGTGCAGTCAACACTCCGGGCATCGACAACGGTTCGACCATTGTGGTCACGATGTCGGGCGACACACTCATTTCCCCCACCGACTCCACACTTACTGCCGCTCAGCTGCGCACAGTCTACGTCGACATCCAGTCACCCGCATACCCCCGCGGCATATCGACGCGCACTCTCGAGATAGCGAGCATCATATCTGTGATCTCGGTTATAGCCGGAGTGATAGTGCTCATACTCTTAGGAGTATTTGTAGTGATCATCAGACGACAGCACGGCCGCAACAAAGCCATCAACCACGCTATCGACCAAAGCTATGAACTGCCGGAATCATTCTTCACAGGGGTTCCGTCGTCGCCGGCCATCACCATCAACCAGCTCAAGGAGACGCATGTGCATGCCGAGACTAATGATGACAATCAGGCGGGCACACAATGCAATGATACTGCCGAAACACCTGACAATACAGCATCACCCATAGACGTGGCATCGATACGCGACGCAGTCAAAAGCATCGGCGGCATCACCGACCCAAAATCATTCAAAGACCTGCGAAACGGCCTGATGCTGATCGGTTTCGGCGCTATCGCATTTATGTTCTTTCTCTGTATGCACAATAAGGCTTTAGCTGTACTCTGCGGAGGTTCTCTTGCAATACTCGGCGGCGCGAAACTGCTTACTCTTTTGTTCTCCAAAAGAATAAAGTAATCTACAAGGATGCTGACACGTCTCCAGGAACTCAGTCTGATTGCCCGATGTGTGGCGGCCGATGACCGCCGCGCATTCGGTCAATTGGTCGCCGCATATTCCGATAACCTGCGCCGGTTTCTGCTAAGCCTGACCGGCGGCGATGTGTCGCTTGTCGACGATCTCGCTCAGGAGACGTTTATCAAAGCCTACCTGTCGATACGCTCTCTTAAAGGCATTTCCCGCTTCCGGACATGGCTTTTCCGCATAGCCTACAATGAGTTTGTATCGCATACCCGCCGAACACGCCATATTGATCCCCTTACCGATATCGACAATATCGATATCGTTGATGACACCGATGACGAAAACCTAATCACCGACACAACGCTGTCGGAGGCCATAATGAAACTTACCGAGCCGCAACGAGCCGTGGTCCAGCTCTTTTATTTTGAGGGGTTATCAGTCGCACGCATATCTACCGTGACAGGGCAGAATCAAAGCACAGTAAAATCCCACCTGAACCGCGCACGCATCCGTCTTGCATCATTACTTGAAAAATACCGCTATTAACGATGAGATTATGAAACGAAACGACAGCACAAAAAAACTTGACCGGCGTATCGGGACCATGCTCTACAACGAGTCGGACCCTGTGCCGAAAGATGAATGGTTTGTCAACAAGACTCTCAACCGTCTGCCAGCCCGCAACAGGCGTGCCGTCGGCTATCCCGAGATCCTTGCTTTTCTTGTAGTCGTCACTACTTCAGCCATAATCACCATACGTGAGCTACAGGTCCTGATGAGCATATCGGATCTGCAGAATTTCAACCCCATGCTTATGCTCTCGGCCGCAGCCATGGCTCTCCTCGCCACACTCTATATCTCTATCCCTCTAC
>JAIDKP010000417.1 GCA_029051445.1 Muribaculaceae bacterium
ACCCAACACGCGCTATGGTGTGTCGAAACTCAAGGCCGAACAGTGGCTTGAATTTCAGAGCGGGCTGCCTTGGGTGATATTCCGTCCGACAGGTGTCTATGGTCCTCACGACAAAGACTACATGATGATGATACAGGCGATCGACTCACATGTGGATTTCGGTGTCGGCTACCGCAAGCAGCTTCTGACATTCATATATGTCGAGGATCTTGTGAACGCGATGTATGACTGCCTCGCCGCCGCACCCGAGAAAGTCGTAAAGAAGAAGTACATCATCTCGGAGAAACGCGCCTATACGCAAAAAGAGTTCCGCGACATAGTTGCTGCCGAACTCAACAAAAAGGTTGTGTTGCCTGTGGTGCTCCCTTTGTGGGCGACTTACGGCGCAAGCTATGTAGCAGAGAAAATCGGACGTCTCAGACTGAAACCGTCGACTCTCAACCGCGACAAGTTCAACATAATGAAACAGCGCAACTGGAATGCCGACACTACCGACGCCGAGCGCGATTTCGGCTTTGAGCCCCGTCACTCTCTGCGCGACGGCATGGCAAAAACAGTAGCCGCATATCTCGCCGAGAAAGAGAAAAAATAGGTCTCCGCACAGTCAAGCGCACACTACACAAGAGATTATTTCCGGGCCTTGTCAATATCTGACGCAAAAGCCTCAACGCCCGGGAAACCGATGTATTTGTTGACAAGGCGGTGTTCACGGTCGAAAAACAGGTATGATGGAATCGCGTTGAATCCATATTCACGCTTCAGGGCATAGCCCGCCTCCTCGCTCAGGCGCACATGCACACCGCTCTCTCGATTGGCATAACTGTGCCATTTCAACTCGGGCGACGACACATCGCATATATACAGGAACACCACATCGCTGTCTGAATAGCTTTTCTTGCGCTCTTCAAAATCACTCATCGCGCTTATACACGGTCCGCACCATGTGTTCCAGAGATCCACAACCACCGGGCGTCCCTCAAACCGCTTCATGAATTCCGCAAGATTGAAGCTCTCATTCTCCGACAAGTCAATAATCTCTGCCCGGGTTTCGGCCAGTTTCTCAGCAACTTCCTGATTGCGTTTAATTATGATTTTGCCGAGATCGTCTTTGTAATAAGCGTTGATATTGGCAATCTGCTGTGGTGAGAGAAGACGGTTGTATTCTTCGATCTGCGTTATGTAGGCCACTGCCGAGAGCTTGTCAAGAAAAATCTGCGTAGGATTGGAGAGTACCTTATGCAATTCAGGCATGGCCGCAGCCTGCCACTCCGCGATATCCATATCACCTATTTCCGGAATATTTATAGGAAGCCGATTCAGGAAACGCTGATAAAAATAGAACGATTCGGGTATAGCTTCGTCGACAACCGCATCTGAATACAGGTCAAGACTGTCAAGAAACATCTTAAACATCTCAGCCGGAGGATCCGCGACATCAAGATTCCAATATTGCTTCGCATCTTTCACATAATAGGTTATGCGACCCTTGAAATAATACTGCTTCAATTGCTCAGAAAGAAGGTGCCTCATCTCTGCGCCAAGATCAGTACCTACAAAAGCGGCAGCCACACGTTCACGGCATACCGTATCTATCTCGCACTTTATATAGCTCTGCCATGACTTATAGGACTCCGGCGATGCAAGCGTTATGTAATCAAGAAAATTATTAAAAAACATAGCATCACCATAATTGATCGTGATAAATTCCTCACGATCCAACGGAGACCATGAATATCTGTTGTCCTTATCACATCTAATCATCAGATCTGTTGCCCGATCCTGATCAAACCCGCACATCACACCGGTTATAAAAGTACTGTCGGGCATGAAAACAGACAGGCATCCCGTCCAACACCTCAACACTTCAAGCGGTACATCGGCCGTCCATTTTTTCCCATCGAACTGTAGTGGAACAGATGTAAGATTTGTTTGCTCCAAACTGAAAAGTGTCGGATAAAGCGCCCGTACAAATACTGAATCAGGCCACGCGGCTTCTCCGTCGACAAGTGTCACCGACACATGCGCTGTGCCAATCTGATAACGGTTTTCTCTCTCACCTCTTCTGCATCCTGATAGCAATAAATTTGCGACAAAAGCACAAGTGATAAATGCTACTAAATACTTTTTCATTTCTATTGATTGGTTTTATTGTACAATGATAGAGCAAGTGATTGATAATACCTACAACCACTCGCTCTACAAAACTTAATTACTACAACTTGCTTTTGATATCTGAACAGCGTGGCCAACCATTCCATTCATTCCCCGGATAGTTTGTTTTTTGACATATTCCGGTCTGTAAATGTCCCATATACCAAAACTCACATTGTTTTCCGATCACCCCCGATCCCATGTCAGGATCATAACAGGCTCGGAACTTTGGCGGCAGATTGTCAATCTGTTCCTGTGTAAGGTCAGTACCGAAAGGACCCGGAGGATGAGGATTCCAATCAGTATCGGAACCTGAACCTGAGCCTGAACCCGAACCGCCGGATCCTGAACCTGAACCAGAACCTGAGCCTGAGCTACCAGTTCCCGAATATCCGTCGTAACCTTCACGGACTCTCTTCATCTCTTCAGGTGTAAGAACTACAAAACCGTTATGCAGTTTCTTTTTGTCGTTGTTATTAATCATAGTCTTCAGATTTAAGGTTAGTACTTCAGTATGATTGTAAAACAACGAGCTCAAGCAAACAGTTCTGCCTTTAACAGCTTTTCAGGATCATTATATCCGGGAAACTTTACGATTTAGGTTTAATGGTATAAGCCGCATTTTCAGCGAGTGTGGCCGCCTGAAAGACCGGGTTGTAATTCAGCCCATCGGGATATGTATTTATCATAACAATGCTGTCGCACAGTGCTACCACCATTATTTCGTCATTAGTGAGTTTCTCAGCCTCTGCACGGTCTACACGGATGTCATCTACTATAAACTGTGTAGCAGCAGGAGCCAGCCGGAAAATCAGGGACGCATCATTGCTTGCAACAATACCCGAATTAGGATATATGATGCCTGTAAAATGTGAATCGGGCACAGCTGTAGTACCAAGATCACCGACATTTATCCAGTCGCCGCCTCCAATTTCAGGCGCAGTAGCAAGATCAACGCCATATATGACAAACTCATTGACAAGCTGCGGCCCCGATTGAGCGGTTTCAGCAGCTGTATCTGTTTTCTTACAGCCCGACAGGCAAACAGACATGACAGCAGGAAGCACTGCCGCCATACACACTTTCATAAATAGTCCTCTCATAATAAAAAATATTGGTATTAGGCCTCTAATATACAAAAACGCCCTGATATCAGAGCGTTTTACTTGAAAAAAATCAAAAAAATCAGAGGATTGCCTCGCGGCCCGAGCCTATGGCGAAATGCAGACGCGCTATGCCGAGATCGATTCCGGTATAGCCTATGAGCGAGAAGCGAGTTGTCGAGCGCACTGTCACTCCATCGGGCATCAGACGGAAATAAAACTTCTGCTGGTTTACGGCCGTGGGCGCAAGCAATGCCAGGCGCACTCCCTCCTTAAACCACTCGGGAAAATCGGGCTCGATGTTGCTCACCTGATCGGGACGCTTGATTTTATGGTGTCGTCCTGCTCCATCTATGCCATAGCCCAAAGCTATGACGCAACGTACCTTCTCCCCTTTGGGTACATCAAAAGCTTCCGACACTTTACTGTAGGTGAGTCCGACCCAGCATGTGTTGAGCCCGAGATGCTGTGCAAGCAGCACTACCTTCTCGCCCTGCTCCCCTATCTTCACATCAAGACCGCTCCCACGGCGAGTGGATATGACAATGTAGTTCTCCACTCCCTTGAAATTGCCGTAGCTTGCCCAACGGCCTCCAAACGCACGCGGCTCGTTGACGACAAGCCGCATCGTCAGTCCGTCGACCTCGGCACTGAGCCCGGCAAGCGCGTCACAGAGACACGACACAATTTCAGGTGCCAACGGTCGGTCGGCATAATACACACGCACCGAATGGCGCGCCTCGATAGCCTCAACAAGTTCGGCCGGACTTAATCCAAGATCAAAGTTCATTTCCCAGGGGTGATATATTGTTCGATAAAACGGCTTGCAGTCACTTCGCGGTCGAGTTCGGTCTCGAGCAGCGAGGTCTCGAACCGACATGCGGCTCTGGAGTAAAACGGATCGCGCTTGGCAAGCGCGTCGGCAATAAAACGCGTCAATCCCTCGCTGTCGAGCGATGCGATAAGCGGGCGCTTGTGACGCCCGCGCATCAGACGCGAATGCAGCACGGCATTGTCGGCCCTGAGCCACACGGTCGTGCCCTTGGAGTTCATGTAATCGACGTTGTCAAAAAAACACGGAGTACCGCCTCCACAGGCCACAAGCACGTTCTCCATCTCGGCCACCTCATGCAGCATACGCCGCTCAATGTCGCGGAAACCATCCTCGCCGCTGTCGGCGAAAATCGAGGAGATGCTTTTGGAAAATCTCGCCTCTATATAGTTGTCGAGATCAATGAAATCGATGCCTGTCGCACGCGACACAAGCCGCCCGAGGGTCGACTTGCCCGACCCCATGAACCCTATAAGAAATATCGGTCGCACAGATAACTACCTTCTAATTACTTTTTATTTTTCTTTATCAAGAAGATCACGTATCTGCGTAAGGAGCTTGACCTCCTCGGTAGGCTCTGCCGGAGCAGCGGGAGCGGGCTCTTCCTCCTTCTTGCGCTTGAGATTCATGATGAACTTCACCATGACGAATATACAGAACGCTATGATGACAAAGTCGATCACCGTCTGCACGAACGCTCCCCACGAGACAGCGACCTCGGGAGTGATGACCGCACCCGAAGCATCGTTCACGGCTTTCTGTATCACCCAACGGTGATCGGAGAAGTTGACACCGCCGGTGAAATATCCTATCACCGGCATCAGAACATCGTTGACCAGGGAAGTGACTATCTTACCGAAAGCGGCACCGATGATTACACCGACAGCCATATCGACGACATTACCTTTTACAGCAAACTCCTTGAACTCATTAGCGAATTTCCTGACTCCG
>JAIDKP010000418.1 GCA_029051445.1 Muribaculaceae bacterium
CCGGCCGGGATGGCACAGATAACGTCCCCCGTAAACACCCCAAGGTCGGGGCGCGCTGTTTCAAGCACTTTGGTGATGTTTTCAATTGCGGTTTTCGATGCCTCCCATCCGTAGCGGTAATGCACATCGGTGAACTGCACGATCTTGAAATTGCCTTCCGCATCAAAGCGAAGATCATGATTTGTCTTCTGAGCCGAGGCTGAAACTATGCCAAGAGACAGCAGCAGACCTATTATTGTTTTTTTCATGATTTATGTTGATATGATTGATTATTGTCGTTAACTTCCAGTGAGTCTTGCGACAGCGTGGTATCCGGCACGATTGTATCGGGCTCGGATGCTATGACAGTATCGGATCGCTCTGTGACCACCGCAACAGTATCAACAGGAGCAGGATCACTCTTAACCGGAGCCACTACCTGAGCCGGCACTCCCGATGATTTCTGACGGAGGAAACGGCGATATGCCGATGAGGCCGCTGAGCCGCACACATTGAAGATGTTATGCACAAACAGCATGTCGGTAATGCCGTTATCACGGACATAATCGACAATATTGCGGGTAAAGTATCGGAAATCAATGACGTGGACTTGCTCAAAAGAGCCAAACAGGAAAGAGGGTACGGCGTTTCCATAGCTGTCTTTCAGTATGACAAGGCGGCGGCCGTTTCTCACAGATGTATCGACGCGCACAAGGCATTGATCACCTCCCATAAAAGTACAATAGGCTCCGGAAGCTCCATCCTTGAATTTTTTGAAATATGTACTCTTAAACGGCTTTGACTCCGATACAATGCGGAATTCCTCATCCAAAGTATAAACCACATAGGATGTCTGATAGTCCACTCCACGGGGACGATAGTAGATGAAGTCCTCGGGTGCTTTTTTCACCGCAATGTCCTTTGAGTATCCATACATGGTGCCGACAAAGCGATGCACAGTATCGGCCTCATAGGAGCTTATCGGCAAAAACGGCACTCCCGCCCTGGCTGCAAAATCCTGCGCGGCATAGTAGGCACCGAGCGGCGCCCAATGGTGATCGGTGCGAAGATATATCGGTTCGTCGACGTGTGCTGCGAGTGCACCATAGGCATCTACAGCGACAACGCCGCGCAACGAGTCGTTTATAGCCTTTATCACCGGATAGTTGGGTCTTGTTGTCTTACGTGCTTTCTCGGGACAATAAAACTCTGTAGCAAGCGGAACAACCATGCTGTAGATGTTGACAGCCGAACCGAATGTCTCTTTGTAGAGATTGAGTGCCGATGCAAACCTGAGTCCGCTTTTAGGCGATCCGCCAAAAGCCATGAGAGCGCGGACATTGTCGCCTGTCCCCACAATGATCGTACCAGAGTTGCCAAGTTTTGCATTTTCTTCTACCGTCGGGACATACTGCCCGGAGTCATCAGCCACCGCCTGCACCGCATCGCCCGAACCGGCCTGTGCGGCAGGCTGCTGAGGCACAGGTTGCTCTGCATAATTTTCGCCGGATCGTTCAGTTTCAGAGGCCTCCTCTTCATAACCGACCTCTTCATCGTCACTGTCATCGTCCATTGCCATCACGCCATTACCATGAAACGTGACAGCCTCACCGTCATCGCCCGGATGATAGGAGAGCAGATGCTTTACCTGCATGCTGGCGGTCATCAGCTCGTCGCGAAACGGCTCGCTGTCGCTGAACCAGGCCGACACTTTTTCCATGAATCTGCCTGAGACAAGCGCGTCTAAGGAAAATTCGGGAAACCGGCTGAGATCACGACGCTCAAGCTCGGAAAACGCAGGCCTCGGAAAAAACGAGAACACTATCGCAAATGCTGCGAATATGGCGCCTATTATGATTATGAATATCCTGTGGTGCAAAGCAGTACTGTTTTATTGGGTCAGATAGGAATCGTAGGTATCACATGTATGCAACATGGTCGCATGGATCATATTGTTGGCAAACAGCACATCGGTTATGGCATGATCCTGTATGTAAGCGACAATGTTCAAAGGGAAATAACGGCAGTCTATGACATGTATCTCCTCAAAGGAGTTGAACAGACATGACGGCAAGGCATTGCCGTAGCTATCCTTCAGTATGACGAGCCGCCGACCGTTGTCCGCTCCTGTCTCGACACGCACAAGCTTGTTGTCGCCTCCCATGAACGTGCAGTAGGTAGCCACCCCCTTTGCCGGTATGAAAAACGGCCCGGCACTCTCCTCACTCGCCGAAATCACATTCTTGCGCCGGCGGTCGAGACGGTAGTTTACGTAGTATGTGTCGTATCGTGTATCGCGCGGTGTGTAGTAGACGAATGTCTCCGGCGCTTTGCGTATGCGTGCGTCACGCGAGAATCCGTACATTGTTCCCACAAATCCGGGCACTTCGTGCACGTCGAAATTGTCGATGGTGACAAACGGCACCAAGGCCGCAAGGGCAAACTCCTGAGCTGCATAGTAGGCCCCCAGCGGCGCCCAATGGTGATCGGTGCGAAGATATATCGGCTCAGCAGCATGGTCGCCAAGCACCGGGAAGATGTCGACCGGCACCACCTGCGGTTCAAGCTCGCTGAAGATACGCTTAACAGCCCGATACTGATCCTGAGTGTGCTCCTCGGCATCCTCGGGGCAGTAGTATGCCGCCTGAGTGGGTATGGGCATGCAATAGACCGTGACACTGTCGCCGAAAGCACGGCTATAGGTATTTACAGTCGAGGCATAACGCACCAGATTTGCATCCGGCCCTGAAAAAGGCTCCATAGCGCGGATAGTGTCTCCACCTCCGACAACAAGAATGCCACGTCGGGCACGACGGAATGGCGCATCGGGGTTGACGCGGTTGATGTAGACGTAGCCGTCGTCATGCTCTGCATCGGCACTCATCCCGGAGACTTCCTCGAATAGACGGTCGAATGTGAGTGAAGCACCGGTGTTGTCGTCCTGTGCCGACACACCGGTTGCCACGCTCATGGAAATGAGTATGGCCAATATCTTAAAAACGCGTATATAGGAATGCATTGTTGGTCGCACCGACAAGAAGACAGACACTAATGACAAGTATGGCAACGGCGATCATAACGCGGCAGGTTGTCTCGACAACCGCCACTCCCGCATGATCGGGATTGCCGCCCCAAAGTTTTATATGAGCTTCGGAAATCCAACGGCGCACCGGCAGGCACAGCACTATCGCCAACATCCAAAGCCAGAATTTATCGAACACAGCACTCTCGGCCGCAAAGTCATAGAGACGAGTATGATAGCCCATGAATGCGCGGAAAAAGCTACCCATGTCACCAAGATCGTCGTAGTAGAAGATACCCCATCCGACTACAACAAGGAGCATGGCTATGATGTGTCCCGGCTGATGGCCGGTATAGCGCATTATGGCTTTTTCGACAATGAGTATGATACCGAAATACATGCCCCACATGACAAAGTTCCAGCTTGCACCATGCCACAATCCTGTCAGCGCCCACACAGCCACGATGTTAAACACCTGATGGGACCGGTTGCCACCGAGCGGTATATAGACATAGTCGCGGAAAAAAGACCCGAGCGACATGTGCCAGCGTCGCCAGAAATCGGTGATCGAGCGACATGTATATGGATGATCGAAGTTTTCCGGGAAATGAAATCCCATGCAGCGTCCCATGCCTATGGCCATGTCGGAGTAGCCGGAGAAGTCAAAATAGATCTGCAGGGTGAATGCCAGCAGCCCGACCCATGCTCCAAGCGTGGAGAGGGATGCGAGATTGTCGGTGAGAAACGAGTCGGCGATTTCCGACATCTGGTTTGCTATTATCACCTTTTTTCCGAGGCCTATAAGAAAGCGAAATATTCCGTCGGCTATATCCCGCCGTGTCACAGTGCGGTCATATATCTCACGCGCCACAGTCGAGTAGCGCACAATCGGCCCTGCCACAAGCTGCGGAAACATGGATATGTAGAGCAGAAGCCCGCTGAAACGCCGCTGCGCCGCTGCATGAGTGCGATAGACATCGGTAAGATAGCTGATTGACTGGAAAATATAGAAACTTATGCCGATCGGCAGAGATATATCGGGAACCGGGAGATGTATGCCGAAACGGGCAAGCTCAACGCACACAAATCCGGCATATTTGAAAACTCCAAGAGTAGCGACGTTCAGCAGTATTCCCGCAGTGAGCGCAAATCTGCGGAAGAAACGCCTCCTACACCGATCGATCCAAAGCCCGAGCAGATAGTTCATGATGACGCATCCTATCATGAGGAATACATAGACAGGCTCTCCCCACGCATAGAACAGGAGCGAGAAGGCAATCAGCACCGAGTTGCGCCATGTCAGGTTCCGGGTCTTGCCACCTGAGGTCTTACGGTCGAAAACGGCCGCAATGCGATAGCAGACGATGAGTGCCGGCAAGAAGACAAACAGAAAAAAGAGGTCGGAAAAAACCATTGCAGACTATTGATTACCCGAATGATCATGCAGCCACGAACTTTACAATGGCCGCAATCGCAGTGTAAAGTTACGCAGGGACAGTGTTATCTCCAACAAAAAGATCGAAATATGTATAAAATAGTCTGTGGCTGTGCCAAAATAACACCTGATGTATGAGCTGTCATTTTCAGATTTTCGGGCATACTGTCGCACACCCCTACAGATCAACGCCATATCATGAAGACAACCGGCCAGACCGGCGTAGAGGCGTGCGGAAGCGGGCAGCACCCCGCAGACACATCGTTACAGAGCCACCGGGGCTATCATGGCGGCCACGTCGGTGTCGCCCCACAGATCGGCCATCGTCAGCCAGACAAGAAGCAGGGCGATGAGCACGCATGCTCCTATCACGAGCCAGGTCTGTGTCTTGTTGTTTTTACGTTTGCTTGACATGTGTTTCCAAATTTTAGATTTCTTTGAGATAGAAACACACGCGAGAGTGGGATGGTTCAGGTCAGCGGCGGAATGCACGCGCCATGTCGCGGCGGTCATCGCGCTCTTTTATCGTCTGGCGCTTGTCGTACTCCTTCTTTCCCCGGCCAACACCGATGACCAGCTTGGCATATCCCTTCTGATTTATAAAAAGCCTCAGCGGCACGATCGTATATCCCGGAGTCGATGCCAGTTTCTCGATATCGCGTATTTCTTTTCGTGACAGCAGCAGCTTGCGTTCGCGGCGGTCGGCATGATTGTTGTATGTGCCGTAGAAGTAGGGGGCAATATACATGTTCTTGACCCACACCTCGTGGTTGAACACGTAGCAGAAAGTATCGGCAAGCGATGCTTTTCCGAGACGTATCGATTTAATCTCCGTGCCTGTGAGCACCACTCCGGCAGTGTAGGTGTCGGAAATGGCGTAGTCAAACGTAGCACGTCGATTTTTAATATTTATGTCTTTGGCGAGTTTCATTGATTAAGCAAAGCGAAAAATACATGAACAAGAAACAATGGTGTCACGCATGAGATCACAGTGGCACACAGAAACTGGAGACGCCTGTCGGCCGGCACGATCATGTGCCACGACGCTTCCCATATCACGTAGACGACATATAGCGGCAGCATCTGCAATAGGGCGAGCTCGACAGGACAAATGTTGCTGACAAACGACAGTAGCGCGAGTGTGGCCAGAGTGTACAGAACAAGCCTGTCTATTTTTTCGGCCGAAGCCGTGTAATCGCCCCCTATCACACGTTTCAATGCAAAGCCGAGAATAAATGTCGCCGCAACGTAACCGATAAAGTACCTGATAAAAATACTAATCGCATCAAGCAGACATCCGGTCGCAGTTGACGACGACCTATAGACCAATGGCAGAAAAGCTGATAGCGCCACAACGGCGACAAACGGTATATATCCCTGCGTGAGAAGCATACGCACAGGTACAGCAGCCTTCTCAGTGTCATGCCACCCCTGCCTCGGGGCAATCACTACCTGAAGAAGCTCCTTGAAGAATGTAGGGAACAGCGCGAACGACGCCTTTATGCAGGCTATGTCAAACGATTTCATATAACGGCAACAAGAGAGAGTTGTGCTGTGCAAAGATATGAAAGTTGGCTTAATTATGGAAATTGGTTACTTTTGCGTAAAAGATGAATCCAGATCAGTTATCAGACCAATGGAAAGGAAAGTAAGAGTAAGATTCGCACCGTCGCCCACAGGCCCCCTGCACATAGGCGGAGCCCGCACGGCTTTATATAACTACCTCTTTGCGCGGCAGCATGGAGGCGAGATGATTCTCCGCATAGAAGACACCGATTCACAGCGTTTTGTACCCGGAGCCGAAGAATATATCAACGAGTCTCTGAAGTGGCTCGGCATCGGCATAGACGAGGGTGTGAAAGAGGGTGGAAACTACGGTCCTTACAGACAGAGCGAACGCCGCGACATCTATCGCGAGCATGTGAAGCAACTTCTCGACAGCGGCAAAGCCTATATCGCTTTTGACACGCCCGAGGAGCTCGATGCCGCCCGTCAGGCCACTCAGAATTTCCAGTATGACGCTTCGACCCGCATGTCGATGCGCAACTCTCTGTCGATGCCCAAGGAGGAGGTCGACAAGCTGATCGCCGAGGGAGCGAAATATGTAGTCCGGTTCAAGATCGAACCCGGACGCGCCGTCAAGGTCGATGATCTGCTTCGCGGCGAGGTAACCATCAAGAGCGATATTCTCGACGACAAGGTTCTCTACAAGAGCGCCGATGATCTTCCCACCTATCACCTTGCCAACATCGTTGACGACCACCTGATGGAGGTTAGCCATGTCATACGCGGCGAGGAGTGGCTGCCTTCGGCTCCGTTGCACGTGCTTCTCTATGAGGCATTCGGCTGGACCGACACGATGCCCCGCTTCGTGCATCTGCCGCTGTTGCTTAAGCCTGACGGAAAGGGAAAACTCTCGAAGCGCGACGGCGACCGCCTCGGTTTCCCCGTTTTCCCTCTTGAATGGCATGACCCGAAGAGCGGCGAGATCTCGAGCGGCTACCGCGAGAAAGGTTATCTTCCCGAGGCAGTCGTAAACTTTCTGGCGCTTCTCGGCTGGAATCCCGGTGATGACACCGAGATCATGTCGATGGATGAACTGATCGGCAAATTCTCGTTTGACCACTGCTCGCGCGCCGGAGCCAAGTTTGCGTTTGAGAAGGGCAAGTGGTTCAACCACATGTATCTCCAAAGCAAATCGGACACCGAGCTTGCCGAGCTTTTCATTCCGGTGCTTGAGCGCGAAGGGGTCGACACTGCCGCTTTCAGCCAAGATTATATCGCCAAGGCCACCGGCATGGTGAAAGGGCGCGTGAACTTTGTCGGCGAACTCTGGGACAACGCCAAGTTCTTTTTCCGCGCCCCCGACAGCTACGAGGCCAAGTCGGTAAAGAAACGCTGGACCGAGGGCATGGGCGGCATCATGGCTGAGCTGATCGGTGTGCTCGAGGGATTTGAGGATTTCACCTCGCCCGAGATCGAGCCTTGTGTGCTCGGCTGGATCGAGAAGAAAGGCTATCATCTCGGCAACGTGATGAATGCGTTTCGCCTCGCCGTCGTCGGCGAATGCAAAGGGCCGCACATGTTTGACATCACAGCTCTGCTTGGCAAAGCCGAGACCATCAGCCGTCTACGCACGGCAATAGAGCGCCTCGGTTTCGGCCCCGCTACTGTAGAATGAGACGAATAACACTCATAGCTTTGTTTTGGGCCATGACTGCGATTGCGGTCATGGCCCAAAAGCCTGATGTGGAGTGGAGTGTGGATTTCAAGACCATCTTCGACAACCGGGAGAGAGACGAGACCTACTGCAAGGCCGAAACATTTTTCATGACGCAACTCGCGCCAGAGATCGGTCTGAGCCTCAACGAAGGGCGCCACACGTTGATGGGCGGCGTGGTATGGACACAGCCCATAGGCTGCGAGTGGGACGGCCACAAGCTCTCGCCCACACTCTACTACCGCTACCGTCGCGAGGGCACGGAGGGATGGCTGGGCATGTTCGGCCGCGATCAACTTGCACGGCGGCTGCCCGATTACATCTGGAACGATTCATGCTACTACGTGCAACGCAACATCAGGGGAGCCGGCATAGTGCACCGCGGAGAACACGGTTTTGTGCAGGGTGTGCTCGACTGGCGCGGGATGCAGACACACAGACAACGCGAGGCTTTCAATGTGATCGTAGACGGCGAATGGCGACGAGGCTCAGGCAGCGTTCTTGCGGCAGGCGGCACGGCCATGATGAACCATCTGGCACGACGGAAGAATGCTCCTGAGGGAGAGAGTGTTGTCGACAACTTCATCGTCAATCCCTATATCGGCACCGATCTGACACAAAAAGCCGCCTGGTGCGACACACTGACGGTGAAGGCCGGCGTGCTTGCGTCGATGACTCGCGACCGCGCTTTCAACCACAAGTGGGTCAGCCGGGCCGGAGCATGGTTTGAAGGCTGCCTCGGCTGGCGACGTTTCAGTTTCAGGAAAGAAGTCTATGCCGGCGGCCGTCTTTTCCCCTACTACAGCCACTACGGTCCGGTGCTTGATCAGGGAGAGCCTTACTACGCCTCGCCATGGTACAGCCGCACCGATGTGAGCTATGCAGTCATACGCAGCAATCATGTGAAGCTTGAAGCATCGCTTGATTTTCATGCAGCGAAAAACAACTTCAATTTTTACCAGCGTCTCATCCTTCAGGTCAGGTTTTAAATTCCAAATTTTATCAGCAGTGGCCATTTAACACATCGAGAGGGGAAGAATGGCAGTAAGTTTGCAGCGTAAACGATCGTTGCAAACTTCTTTTTTATCACTACTATGGAAAACGAGAAAGACACTATCGAGGAGGTAAATGACATGCCGGCCGAAGAGATAACGGAGACAACTCCCGAACCGGCTGAAACCACAGCGGAGGATGAACCGGAGGCGGTGCTGACGCCCAATGATATCGACCGCATGATAAACGAGGCAGAGGAACGCGGATATCTGCGTGGCCGCAATGAGGCAGTGGAGGCTCTGATGAACCGCCCCGCCCGACAGAAGCCAACAGACCCCGATGATGACGACGGGGATGACCCGGTGATGATCCTGCGTGAAATGCGTCGCAGTGTGTGGGACTGACTACCTGAAATAAAGCAGGACGCACGGCTCGTGCAATGTCACTAACTTAAGAAAGAGAGACCTTATAAATTGACAAGCCGATTGGTACCAATCG
>JAIDKP010000419.1 GCA_029051445.1 Muribaculaceae bacterium
AAATTACTACTTCAATCTTCAGCACTCTACAGAAAATGTCAGGAGTGAAGAGCAAACCGTGGAGAATGCGTCGAAACTTTATGAAGTTGCAAAAGCCAAACGCAAGATGGGGCAGATAAGCGAAAATGATCTGCTTCAGCTTGAACTGAACAAGATACAGGCAGAGGCAAATCTCACCGACGCGCTTAGTAACCGCCAGAGTAATATGTTTCGTCTTGTGGCGTTTCTTGATCTTCCCGAAGACACGGAGCTGATCCCCGACATGCCTACTCACGCTCCCGAAGTCGTGCTCGATTACAACAGTGTGCTTGCGCGCGCACTTGAAAACAACTCGCTGAGCAAAAACCTGCGCCGTCGCCAGCTCGAGGCAGACTATGCCGTTGCCACCGCCAAAGGCAATCTGCGTCAGGTGACACTCTATGCGCAAGTGGGTTTCACAGGCACCGACAACACGATACGCATGGCCTATGACCGCCTCAAAGACAATCAGGTCGTTGAGATCGGTGTGAAGATACCTATACTCGACTGGGGCAAGCGCCGCGGACAGGTGAAGGTAGCCGAGAGCAACCGCGAGCTCACCAAGTCTCGTCTGCGCCAGGAGGCTCTCACATTCAATCAGGATCTATTTGTGCTGGTGGAACGCTTCAACAACCAGCGCCAACAGGTTACTATCGCCGAGAAAGCCGACACTATCGCCAACAAACGCTACAATACCAACTACGAGACTTTTATTATCGGAAAGATCTCGACGCTTGATCTCAACGACTCTAATACAGCCAAAGACCAGGCACGCCTGAAGGTGATAAATGAGCTGTTCAACTACTGGTATTATTATTATCAGCTGCGTTCGCTCACACTGTGGGATTTTATCAAAGGTGAGTCTATCGACGCAGATTTCGATAAAATCGTGAAAGGTTAATGCAGACCGGGCGCTTTGTGCGTCCGGTCGTTTTTTAGTATCTTTATGGTGATGGAAAAACCGCGCATACTTATAGCCGATGATGACGAGGGAGTAAGAACTTCTCTGCGTCTTCTTCTGCATCGCACGGGTTACGAGGTAATTGCTGTGCCTGATGCAGCCGGAGCGATGGAGATGGTGCGAAGCGACACACATCTCGATCTGGCTCTGCTTGACATGAATTTCACTCGTGCTACAAGCGGTGACGAGGGGCTTGTGCTTCTTCGCCAGATAAAAATATTCCGCCCTGAGCTTCCGGTGATACTAATGACGGCATGGGCTACGATCGCTCTTGCGGTGAAGGGGGTACAGGCAGGTGCGGTTGATTTTGTGAGCAAGCCATGGGACAACCGTGGGCTGCTTCTGCAGATACGCTCGGCTATCGAGGTCTATGGCGTACCACATAATGTGAATTCAGACAGCATCGACAGCTTTGACCGTTGCGGCATAATAGGGGAGTCGCCGCGTATGCTCGAGATAATCGAGACGCTCAAAAAGATCGCGCCGACCGATGCGCCGGTACTTATAATGGGGGAGAACGGTACAGGCAAGGAACTTATCGCCCAGGCATTGCATAAAAATAGCGCGCGATGCGATCGTCCGTTTGTAAAGGTTAATCTCGGCGGCATGTCGTCGACACTGTTCGAGAGCGAGATGTTCGGTCACAAAAAAGGAGCATTCACCGGTGCTGTATCCGACAGGCCCGGACGCTTTGCTGCAGCCGACACCGGCACGATTTTTCTTGACGAGATAGGAGATCTTGATCTTGCATCGCAGGTGAAGATGCTGCGTGTGCTGCAGGAGCACACCTACGAGCGTCTTGGCGACGACCGTCCGCGCCATGTAGATGTCAGGGTCGTGTGTGCCACCAATGCCGACCTGCCGTCGATGGTGTCCTCACGCACATTCAGAGAGGATCTGTTCTACCGCATAAACCTCATCACCATCGAGCTTCCGCCACTGCGCGAGCGCCGCAGCGATATACCTGAACTTGTAAGGTTTTTTGTGAGACAGAACTCCGATGAGACCGGAGCAAAGGCATCGCAGTTTGATGACGGTGCGATGGATCTGCTGAAAAAACTGCCCTATCCGGGCAATATACGCGAATTGCGTAATCTGGTGAGAAAATGTGTGCTGCTGATCGACAAAGAGGAGATCACGGCCGATGACCTGTTGCCGGTCATAAATCCGGCCGGAGTCGAGGCTGCTTCGGTTGAAGCTACATTTCTACCTGACGCCAATGCACTCGACAACATGCAGTGTGCGGCCATAAAATCGGCATTGCAGATTCATGGCGGCAACCTGTCGCGTGTGGCGGCATCGCTCGGCATAACAAGGCAGACACTCTATCGCCGCATGGAAAAATACCACATAGACCGATGAGACTGAAGTATCTTTTTCTCTGGGTGAGTCTGCTTCTGATCGGACTTGTAGGAGTCATAGTCTGGCGTGAAGGAACAGGAAGTATGGTTTCGCTGCTTCTATGCGAGACAAGCCTGGCTTTAGTCATCTTTTTCTTGTGGATTTTTTACCGAAACGTTGTAAAACCGACCAATGTCCTGAAACGCGCTTCAGGACTGATGAAAAGCATGGACTTCTCAAGCCGGGTGCGTCAGACCGGACAGCCTGACATGGATGAGATTATCGATATTTTCAACTCGATGCTCATGCATCTGAGCGAACAGCGGCTCAGGGTCAGAGAAATAAACGAGATGCTTGACATCATGATCTCTGTTATGCCTACAGGCGTGATCATCACGGAATCCAACGGACGACTGATACACGTGAACCCAAGCGCGGCACGGTTTCTTGAGATTGAAAACTCAAAAGCCTACAAAGGGCATATACTGTGGGATATACCGCATCGCTTGTCAGCCGTCATGAAGAACATGAATGAAGGAAAAATGACAGTGGCGCGTGTCAATGGAACCAAACTCTACCGCTGTTTTTCCTATCGTTTTTTCAATATGGGCGTACCTCACATCTTCTATCTCATAGAGGAAATGACACGCGACGTAATGGAGGTGCAACGCCGATCATACCGTAAGGTGCTTCGGGTGATATCGCATGAGGTCAACAACACAATGGCCGGACTGAATGCCACTCTCGAGATACTTGAACAGGATCTTGCCGACACGCTCGACAGCGACATGCAGCAGTCGATCGCTGCATTGCTGCGACGTAACCGGGCGGTTGTGAAATTCATATCGTCACTGGCCGATACCGCGCGCATCCCCGAGCCGGAGCGCAGACAGTTTAACCTTATACCGTTGCTCATCGATATGACCGCTCAGATGGATGCAGTGTGGAAAGAGCGCGGGGTTACGTTTGAAATAGTCAGCCTGACATGGATGAGATTATCGATATTTTCAACTCGATGCTCATGCATCTGAGCGAACAGCGGCTCAGGGTCAG
>JAIDKP010000042.1 GCA_029051445.1 Muribaculaceae bacterium
CTTGTGGGCATGGATCGCAAGGTGCCAAAGCTCCGTCAGGCCGCCCGCTGCACCGACTGCAAGGAGTGCAACAAGCATTGTCCGCAGTCGATCGATATCCCGGCCGAACTTATGCGCATCGACAGATATGCCGAGGCGTTGCGTAGGGGCGAGGTCTCCATTTAGTCGGGAGATAACAGGAATACAAACAACAGATCATGCGATTTGAAGATCTTGATTTCAGCGACGAGGTGCTTGATGCCCTCGATGCGATGAATTTCGGAGAATGCACTCCTGTGCAGGAAAAGGCTATTCCGGAAATTCTTGACGGAAATGACCTTATTGCGGTCGCGCAGACCGGCACCGGCAAGACGGCTGCTTTTCTCCTTCCCGTCATACAGCGTATGCAGGATGACGGCACAGCCGGCAATCCCGGCATAAAATGCCTTGTACTCACTCCGACGCGCGAGCTGGCCATGCAGATCGACCACCAGCTTGAAGGCTTCTCCTACTATCTCGATGTCAGTAATATAGCCATATATGGCAGCACCGACGGCCCGGCCTATGCACGTCAGCAGCGCGGCCTGAAAGAGGGAGCCGACATCGTAGTTGCTACTCCCGGGCGCCTCATGGCTCACATAAACATGGGCTACGTCGATTTCTCGAAACTCGGCTATCTGATACTTGACGAGGCCGACCGAATGCTCGATATGGGTTTTTATGACGATATCATGCATATCGCATCGCGTCTTCCTTCCGAGCGTCAGACGCTGCTTTTCTCGGCTACTATGCCTGAGCGTATTGTGAAACTTGCGGGATCCATACTGCATAACCCCGTTCAGGTGAAGATCGCAGTGTCGCGTCCGGCCGACAAGATAGACCAGCGTGCCATATTCTGTGGCGTGGGAGAGAAACCGGCCATGCTTGAAAGCCTCCTCGGGGAGGAGGGCGGACGTAAGCGCGTGATCGTGTTTGTGGGGTCGAAACTCGGCGTGAAGGATCTGCGCAAGATATTGACAAAAGCCGGATTCAAAGCCGGCGAGATGCACAGCGATCTTGAGCAGAGCCGACGTGAGGAGGTGATACGCGCGTTTAAGGCCGGACATACCGACATACTCGTCGCAACCGACATAATGGCGCGTGGAATCGATATCGACGACATCTCGATGGTGGTGAACTATGATGTTCCTGCCGAACCGGAGGATTATGTACACCGCATCGGCCGAACGGCACGTGCCGGAGAGGAAGGTATAGCAGTAACCTTTGTGAGTGAGCGCGACCGTCGCCGCTTTGCCCGTATAGAGAAGTTTCTTGGCAAGCGCCTGACGCGTGTGGGCGGTGCCGACGGCAAGAGTGCCGCGCCTGCGACAGAGCGGCAGCAGCCGAAGGATAAGACACCGGGCAGCAATCGCCGTAAGCCGATCTCACGTGGTCTCAGACCCTCGCCTCGTCCTGCTGCCAAAACGAAAGTCGAGGCCGTGCCCGCAGTAGAGGTGCCGGCATCCGCTAAGCCGCAGGCCGCTTCCGAGCCCGAAGCATCTGCAAAAAAGAAGCGTCGCCCCTTCTGGAAGCGCCGTCGCAAGCCCTCGCCCGAAACTGGAACATTGGCGTAGGTGAGTGCGACAGTATGCTCAAGGCCTTTTTACATAGCATCTTATAATTAACGAGCCTAATAAAAACATGAGCGAGACCACGGTTGCGGCCTCGCTCATATTTTATTATCGTCTGTGCTTTTTTACTTCACGATGTTGTAGCGTGAGTTCAAGCCTTCGATGACTTCTTTGGTGATTTCAAGCGCGGGGTTGAAGTAAACACCTGCAGCCTTGAAGAGGATGGCATCGTAGTGGTGTCCCTTGTTGTAATCGTTGATGAAACTCTGGATTGAGTCATTAAGCTGCTGGTTCTGCGCCATGAGATCCTGTTCGGCCTTACGCTGTTGTGCTGCGATTGCATTCTGGGCATCGGCGTTCATTTTGTTCAACTTCTGTACGTCGGCATTGTAGCTTGCTTCGGTAAGATATCCGTTGCTGCGTGCTTTGTCCTCGATGCTCTGGCCGAACTTCTGAATCTTGTTGGCCTCGGTGCGCTGTGCCTGCTCGAGATCGCTGTAGGTGCGTATTGTAAACTCCTGCACATCCTTGGCGAGATGGTAATACTCCATGATTGTGTCAAGGTCGATGTAGCGTATGTTGGTGGAGGAGGCAAATGAGTCACCGGAGTCAGCAGTCGTTGTAGATGGTGTTGTCTCAGGTGCAGCTGTTGTCTTTGCGCTGTCGGAGCATGATGCGACCGCGCAAAGCATTAAAAGGCCGGCGGCGCCGAGTGCTGTTTTCTTCATGTACTATGTTCAGTGGTTGATTTGTTATTCTATGTGATATTGTGTTGATTGCGACGCTCCGTGGCGTGATGGCCGCGGTGATGCGATGGAAATTTTCCGTCTTTCACAAATAGCACTTTCACGCCGAGCATCAACAGGGCGAAAAGGAGCAGAATGATTGTGAAAAGCAGAGTTTTCATGGCAGTGCGCCGATTTTTGTGTTGCAAATATAAGAAAGATGCGCATAATTTTTGCAGTGATGACTTTTTATTTTGTAACTTAGTGAGCGTGAACGCAGGGGTTTTAACTTAATATAACACTGCGGTAATAAAATTAACCGGAAACAAAGAAATAACATAAATCATATCCCGCCATGGAAGTAAAAGACCTTCAGCCGCAGGCAGTCTTCAAGATCTTCGATGAGATCACAAAGGTGCCTCGTCCCTCTAAGAAAGAGGAAAAAATACGCCAGTATCTTGTTGATTTTGCCAAGACGCATAGTCTTGATTATAAGGTTGATGAGATTGGTAATGTCGTTATAACCAAGCCTGCTACTCCGGGACATGAGGATGCGCCTACAGTGATCATGCAGGGGCACATGGACATGGTGTGCGAAAGCAACGACAAGGGATTTGACTTTGAAAACACCCCGATCAAGACAATTGTCGACGGAGACTGGGTGAAAGCCGATGGAACGACTCTCGGTGCCGACAACGGTATAGGAGTGGCTGCATCGCTTGCCGCTGTGATCGATCCCGATCTTGTACACGGCCCGCTCGAGGTGCTTGTGACGGTCGATGAGGAGACGGGCATGACCGGTGCTTTCAATCTTGGAAAAGACATGATAGCCGGTAAGATTCTTCTCAATCTCGACTCGGAGGACGATGCCGAGATCTTTGTCGGCTGTGCAGGTGGCATAGACACAGTATGCACTTTCAACTACAACCGCTCTGTCGCACCTGCCGACTACCATTATTTCAAGATGGAGGTTTCGGGAGGTCTTGGCGGTCATTCTGGCGGTGATATCCATCTCGGCCATGCTAATGCCAATAAGGTGCTTGCACGCTTCCTCTGGAATCTTGGCAAGATGCATGAGGTGGCCCTCGCAGAGATCGACGGCGGAAACCTGCGCAACGCAATACCGCGTGCGGCTCACGCTGTGTTCGGCGTGCACACCTCGCGCAAAGAGGATGTGCGCATTGCATTCAACAATTATGTCGCCGACATTGAAAACGAGTACAAGGGGCTGGAGACGACGCTCAAACTTGAACTTGCTTCGGTTGACGCGCCGGAATTCTGCGTTGACTCGACGACTTCAGGCAACGTCATAAGCGCTATTTATTCGGCACCCCACGGAGTTGTATCGATGAGCCGTGATCTCGAAGGACTTGTCGAAACATCTACAAACCTTGCTTCTGTGAAGATGCGTCCCGACAACCAGATTGTGGTGACGACCTCGCAGCGCAGCTCGGTTGAATCCCGCAAATATGACATAGCAAATCAGGTCGAGGCTCACTTCAAGCTCGCCGGAGCTGTTGTCGAGCATGGCGAGGGATATCCCGGATGGCAGCCCAATCTTGAGTCGCCAATCATGAAGATCACCTCCGATGCCTATGAGGAGCTCTTTGATGTAAAGCCGGCAATCAAGGCTATACATGCCGGACTTGAGTGCGGTCTGTTCAAGAGCGTGATGCCTGAGCTCGACATGGTGTCGTTCGGTCCGACTCTGCGCGGTGTGCATTCTCCGAGCGAACGCATGTACATTCCGGCTGTCGACCGCTTCTGGAAGCATCTGCGCCGCGTGCTTGAGAAAGTCGCCGATGTGAAGAAATAAATTAACTAACATCCTTATATAAGGGAATCATTCATCCAATGTTTAAAAATCGCATTACTCTGCCCGTTGTTGCAATCGCAACTCTTATGGCCGCAACAGGTTGTAGCAAGAAACTCGGACAGTTCAGCGCCGACTACTTCTCGGTGAATCCAAATCCGCTCGAACTGGTCGGACAGAAAGTCCCCGGTACTGTCACAGCCAATATCCCGGCTAAGTTCTTCGTTAAGAATGCTCAGGTGACAGTGACCCCCTATCTTGTCTATAACGGAGAGGAGTCGTCGTCACAGCCCTATTCGTTCCAGGGCGAGAAGGTGCGCGGCAACAGCCCCGTCATCTATTACGACCGTGGCGGCACAGTCACGATTCCGGTCAACTTCTCGTGGAAACCTGCTATGGCTCAGAGCGAGCTTGAGCTTGCTTTCACTGTAAACCAGGGATCCAAGCAGTATGTGCTTCCGAGAGTCAAGATTGCAAACGGAGTTGTCGCTACCGCAGCTTTCGCATCGGCTGAAGATGCCGCTGCCGCTCTTGCCGCCGACAAATTCCAGCGCATCATCAAGGAGAAATATGCTGCTGATATCAAGTTCCTCGTCAACCAGGCTAATATCCGTAACAGCGAGCTTTCTAAGGGCGATATCAAGCGTCTTCATGAAAACATCGCCGCAGCAAACGCTGCAGCCAATCAGGAGATCGAGGAGATCAACATCTCGTCTTATGCTTCGCCCGAGGGTGGCATCGACCTGAACACACGTCTTGCCCAGAACCGTGAGAAGAACACTTCGGCTTACCTCAACAAAGAGCTGAAAAAGAACAATATCTCGTTCGGCGAACTCACAGCGCAGTTCACCCCCGAAGACTGGGAAGGATTCCAGAAACTCGTTGCGGCAAGCAATATCCAGGACAAGGAT
Organism: Muribaculaceae bacterium; assembly: GCA_029051445.1. Lineage (GTDB taxonomy): Bacteria > Bacteroidota > Bacteroidia > Bacteroidales > Muribaculaceae > JAFLTL01. The sequence goes on from JAIDKP010000042.1 coordinate 5,039, forward strand.
CTTATCCTGAGTGTGCTCTCGATGTACAAGGATCCCGAGCAGCGTGAGCGTGAGATCCGCAATCTCTCGTCGGTATTCGACAAGCTCGCCGAGGACATCCTCCCGCAGCTCCGCTACTCGCGCATCACAGCCACAATCAACACCATCGGCAAGAGTGACGAGGAGATTCAGCAGGTATTTGCCACCAACCCGCGCTCGCTCACTATCGATGAGCTTCTCTACTGCGCCACACTCACCGACGATCCCGCGCAGAAGATCAAGATCTATACCGAGGCTGCCGCTATCTATCCCGACGACTACCGTGCTGTCAATGACCTCGGCATGGTGCAGTGGAACACCGGCAACACCAAGGCTGCAAGGGCTTCTTTCGCACAGGCAGCCCGCGTGAATCCGTCGGCTCCCGAGCCTCAGATGAACCTCGGTCTTATCTCGCTTGCCGAAGGTGACTATGCTGCAGCTACTCAGAAGTTTGGTGCAGCCGCCGGTGTAAGTGAGCTTGGCGAGGCAATGGGTACCGCATATCTCCTTCAGGGCGACAATGCTGCCGCTGTTCGTTCGTTCGGCAACACCAAGAGCAACAACGCCGCTCTTGCGCAGATCCTTACAAAGGACTATGCAAAAGCAAAGTCGACTCTCGGCGGAATCCTTGCCCCGGATGCAACTACCTACTATCTTGCCGCAGTACTTGGCGCACGCACCAAGAACGACAACATGGTACAGAGCAACCTCCGTCAGGCTGTAAAGCTTGATCCTTCTCTGAAGGCTACAGCTGCAAAGGATCTTGAGTTTGCCAACTACAACCTCTCATCGATCCTCTGATAATAATTTAACGTAAACGCAGAGGAGGCATCTCGTCATGAGATCGCCTCCTCTGTTGTGTTTATATGCTGAAAAGGATCAGTCGATAAGTGCCTCGGCCTTTCTTATCGCCTCTTTTAGAAACTGTCCCTGAGAGAGACGCACCGCCATATCGGTTGCGTTGGCTTTCAGTCGGCTGTATTCTTCAGGTGTTATATCCGCAAGGCACTCTCCTAAGCGGTCAAGGGAGTCGATCACTATTCCTACGCCGTTGTCCTCGACAAACTGCACCATCGCTGACTCTTTCCATACAACGACAGGAAGTCCGGCCGATAGATAGAACGACAGCTTGTGCGGCGCAATGATACGCAGATATTCGCCAAGCACTCCCGAACAGGTAGACACCGAATCGCCGTCCCATACAAGTCCGAAATCTGCTTCGATATTAGCAGCCAGTTCATCCGGTCTGAAACAGCCTTTGTATTCCACGCCCTGATTCAGAACTCTTTTGTCGATGCCAATACCGTATAGGTTTAATTTGTAACCGACAGGGATCAGTTTGTCGATGAATTCACTTTTGCCAAGATTACCGGCATAAGCAAGCCGTACCCCCCCTATTAAATTTGCTATTTATCAATGTGTTATCGAGGTAATCGAAAATGCGAAGCACCACAGTCGGCTTATTGATGCCGATACTTTGCAGCTTTTCACGCATTCGTTCTGTATGTACAATCAGCACATCGGCACTCTTCAGCAACGTCAGTTCCCTGCCTCCATGTGCCGATGTTCTCAAGCCGTTGATATCGTGTATAAGCAGAATGATGCGGTTGCCGCGCTGTCGGGCTATCTTCATAAAGCTGTCGATCGGGCTGGGGTATTGTAAGAACACCATGCCGCCACGCGGCATTCTCATGCTGGCTTTGACCACCGACCATAGACGTCGCAGATAGGCTATCACACCGTTGTGATAATGCGAACGACCTGTCCCTATCAGATTATAGCCACAACACTCGGCGATCTGTTCCGCATCGATTTTCGCTTTTCCCGATGCCGTGAAACGGTCGCGATAGTTACGTGTAGTATAAACTTTTGTATGACACATGCTCATGATTGTTTGTTGAAAAAGTCATAGAAAACACTTGTGGCATTCATCACGACGGTCACAGGCGTGCAGAGAAGCGGCCGCTTGTTATCTCCTCAAGCGTGAGACCGGCATAGACGATCGAGTATTCTTTGCCGTCGTATGTCGCTTCTTCAAAGAGAAAAGCTATCTTTCCGTCGGGCATCTGCACCATAGTAGAGTAACCCGAGGGGAGATCGGTGAGTTTAAGTGTCTGTGTGTCGATGTCGCCCCATCCTTGTGCCATTGCCCCGGCATCGGCATAGTCGGCCGGAGAGAGCAGAGGTTTCCATTTTACACCTACATCCTCACGTTTTTTTGACAGCGTCATGGACTGGAGGGCTACCCACGCATCCCTGTTGCCGAGGTTTTTGTTGTCCTTTACAGGAATAATGAGAATCTCTCCGTTGCAGGGATTGGGGTTCACTCCGCCGAAATCACTGAGCACAGGAGCAGCCTCCCATGATCCTGTTGCTTTTGCTGTGTCGCTATACCGGAAAATATTGAAATTACGGCCGTAGTTGGTGCTTGAGCGCGCACTCAGTAGTACTGACCCGTCTGGGAGTTCCTCGACCTTGGGCTCATCGCCGCCGGTTGCTACAGGTGGTGTGTCGGCATGCCCCAGGATGTGCCAGTTTTGACCGAAGTCATCGGAATAGAGTACCCAGTTGGCGATATATGTACCCACGCTGTCGGTGTCGGTCTTGTCGGCCACGTGCCGGCCGGAAAGTGCCGAATAGATGCGGTAGTGGCTGCCGGCTTTGATGTGGCGTGACTGCATGATGCGTCCCGAACCGAAGAACATCGCATCGATACATCCGCCCGGAGCGCGAAGGCGGTCGCCTCTCCGGCCGTCAAACAGGCCATGGATTTCCGAAGTGATGGTGTCCCGTTTTGTCCAGCTCTTACCTCCGTCGTTGCTGCGCCACCGTGCCACCTGATTGGGGTTGTCGCGTCGTGCCTTGAAGAATGGCGTGCGGCCGCATACGGCAAGCATGAGTATCTCGCCTGTCTCGCGGTCGGCGACAATGGCGGGATCGCCGTAGCCGCAGTCGGGGTGCTGCAATGATGTCTCTACCGATCCTTGTCCGTCGCCTTTTGAGACGGGGGTGCCGTTTTTATCGGTCAGCAGTGCCGGTCGGCTCCAGGTTTTGCCTCCGTCGTCGGAAACCGACTGGTGCAGATCGATGCGTCCGTTGCCTATGTCATAGCCGCAATAGCGGTAGTCGGCAACGGCAATCAGCCGGTTGCCTGGGAGAGAGGCTATCGCCGGAATGCGGTAGACAATGCTGTCTTGATCGGTTCCGGTGTACCGGAATATGATTTTGTTTTCAGCTTCAGCCGATATTGCGGCTATTGCAAGAATTGTTGCGATGTACAGACGGTTTATTCTTTTCATTGTATAAAAAAAGCGGAGATGTGTCAGGATAATCTTGGCACATCTCCAGTGTTTTTTGAACTATGACAACAGTTTTATTTCATTTTTTCCACATAGTCGCGGAGAGGCTGGTTGTCGGGGTCAACTTCAAGGAAGAGGTTGAGGTACTGCTTGGCAGTTTCCTTGTCGCCCTCGCCGAGATAGTAGTTGGCGATCAGGTTGTAGGCGCGTACATAGT
>JAIDKP010000420.1 GCA_029051445.1 Muribaculaceae bacterium
GCATCTATCTTTACAACAGGCGCATCTGCTATAATCGGATGCGCCTGTTTCCGTATTGCTACGCAAGCTCACCGATCTGTCAGATCCATTTTATCAGTAAAAATAATCCTTAAACAAAGTAATCTGAAAAAACTATTATAAATTTGCAGGAGGCACAGGAAGTAATCCATGAGCAAAATGAGGTATACTACATTTCATACTGCTGACGCGGTCGTAAATATTTCAATATTTGACAGCGAAGGGAGTCGTATGCAAGCACATGCCATTGTAAAAAGCATGATTCCAGATGCTTCCTTTGCCGAACAGCTGCGCGGTATTACTGAAGCGTCAAAAACAGTTGCCGCACGGATCGAGGAACTGACCGAACGACATGTGTCGCCTGTATTCCGTCGATACTATCTGAGCGATCCGGCCAATCAAGCCGAGCATATCCGTCATGGCCATGACTGCGCCGAAAGTATCGTCGGTCAGTCGCCACTCGATCACACTAAGATCGCACAATGGATATGGCTGCAGGAAGACGGCGAATGCCACTGCTGCACTGACGGTCTATGGGGCAACAGATACGGGCAACTCTGGCAAGGTGATCCGGAATTAAAGCTGAGAGGCAATGCAGCCGACCTAACCGAAAAAGCTCTTGAGAGAATGAGTCAGTCGCTGCTTTCTGCCGGAGGTCGACTGTCGGATCACTGTCTGCGCACATGGTTTATGGTGCGCGATATCGATGTCAACTATCCAGGAGTTGTCGCGGCACGAAATAAAGTCTTTGCAAAATCAGGACTGACCACTGAATCACATTTCATCGCGTCGACCGGCATAGGCGCATACCACCGTGATCCGAATCAGACGGTATCCTTCAATGCCTTCGCCGACCTGACGCTTTCTTCAGCCGACATAACCTATCTCAAGGGAAGGAGCCACCTAAATCCTACTGCCGAATATGGTGTCGCTTTCGAACGCGCGACCGCAACCGACTATCCCTGTCATCGGGAAGTGCTGGTGTCCGGCACCGCAAGCATCGACTCAAAAGGAATGATTGTCGCCCAGGGGGATATTCTGGCTCAGACGGAGCGTATGACAGAAAATATCGAAC
>JAIDKP010000421.1 GCA_029051445.1 Muribaculaceae bacterium
TCACCTGCTCCTGATACACCGTAACACCATACGTATCCTTCAGATAACGCTCCATCACGGGAATGTCATAAACGATCTCCTTGCGCCCGTGCTTGCGCGCGATGAACTCCGGGATATAGTCCATAGGACCGGGACGATAGAGAGCGTTCATCGCTATCAGATCCTCGAATGTCGACGGCTGAAGCTCCCGCAGATACTTCTGCATACCGGCCGACTCAAACTGGAATGTACCGAAAGTGCGACCCTGACAGTAAAGTTTATATGTTGCCGGATCATCGATAGGAATGTTGTCCATATCCACATCGATGCCACGTGTCAGCTTTATATTTTTTACAGCATCCTTGATGATAGAGAGCGTTTTCAGCCCAAGAAAGTCCATCTTGATAAGACCGGTTTCCTCAATCACACGACCTTCATACTGAGTCACAAGCAGCTTGCCCTCCTGCTTGTCGGTCGCGGTGGACACCGGCACCCAGTCGGTTATATCATCACGGCATATAATGACTCCACAGGCATGCACACCCGTGTTTCTCACATTTCCCTCAAGCTGACGGGCATATTGCAGAGTCTCGACGATAAGCGGATTACTGCTGCGCAGCTCATTCTGGAAATCAGGAAGATACTCAAAACAATTCTTCAGATTGATCTTAAGTTCCTTTCCGTTGACCTCAGGCATATGGGCAGGCACAAGCTTTGCAAGACGGTCGCTCTCCGAAAGCGGAAGCTGCTCGACACGGGCGACATCCTTGATTGCAAGCTTGGTAGCCATTGTGCCGTATGTGATTATATGGGCGACTTTCTCCTCGCCATACTTTTCTGTCACATAACGCAACACATCAGCACGGCCGTCATCGTCGAAATCAATATCGATATCAGGCAGAGAGATACGGTCGGGATTCAGAAAACGCTCGAAAAGCAGATCATACTTCACCGGATCGATCTGTGTTATACCCAGACAATAGGCCACACATGATCCGGCTGCCGATCCACGGCCAGGACCGACACTCACACCAAGCTTGTTTTTAGCGGCATTTATGAAATCCTGCACGATCAGGAAGTAACCGGGAAAACCCATCGTCTTCATGATATGCAGCTCAAAATTGATACGCTCGTCAATCTCATGAGGAAGAGGATCACCGTAACGCTTCTTAGCGCCGTCATACGCAAGCTTGCGCAGATAATCGGCCTCAAACTTGATGCGATAGAGCTTGTCACAGCCGCCGAGCTTCTTGATCTTCTTCTCGGCATCCTCCTGACTCATCACGACATTGCCGTTCTCGTCACGCGTGAACTCATTGAAGATATCCTCGTCGGTAAGACGCTGCCTGTATTCCTCCTCCGTACCGAAATCAGCCGGAATCTCGAAATTGGGCATGATAGGTCCGTGATCGATTGAATAAGTCTCGACCTTATCAAGAACCTCAAGAGTGTTGGACAGCGATTCAGGAATATCACCGAACAGACGGTTCATCTCCTCTGTCGTCTTCATCCACTCCTGCTTGGAGTAGAACATGCGGTTGTTGTCGGCGACAAATTTATTGGTCGACACGCATATAAGGCGGTCATGCGCCTCCGCATCCTCCTCGTTCACAAAGTGCACGTCGTTACTTGCGATCAGCTTTATACCAAGCTTGGCACTGAGCTCGACAAGCTTGACGTTCACCTTTTCCTGCAACTCATAAGTCTCATGGTTGGCATTGACCACTGTCGCCTTGTGACGCTGCATCTCAAGATAGTAGTCATCGCCGAATGTCTCCTTGTACCATGCCAGAGACTCCTCGACCTTATCCATGTCACCGGCGAGGATGAGCTTGGGTATCTCTCCGCCAAGACAGGCCGAGCACACAATGAGTCCATCGCGATAGGCTGCAAGTTCTTTCTTGTCTGTACGCGGATGATAATAAAAGCCCTGAGTCCAGGCCTTGCTTACAAGTTTGCAGAGATTCTTATAACCCTGCTGATTCTTTGCCAGTACGATAAGGTGATTACCCTTATCGCCCGATAGCCGTGTCTCAAGACCGTTTTCGGTAACATACATCTCGCAACCGAAAATAGGCTTGAACTCCGGCAGCCCCTGCTCGCGCAACTTTCCGTTCTTTTTGTTCACATAATTGAACATCTCCTTCACGCCATACATCACACCGTGGTCTGTCAGGGCGATACCAGGCATACCGTCGGCGATAGCTTTGTCAACCAGAGCATCTATAGAAGCCTGGCCGTCAAGTATCGAATACTGTGAATGAACGTGAAGATGTACAAAAGGTTCCAAGGCAGAGGAATTTTTCAGTTAACAGTTAAGCAATGTAGGGGTGTGCGAAAGTACGCCCAAAGCGTATTTCTAACACACCCACACATTTACCATATCACCACGCGGTCTTCGGGAGCGCGGTAAAGTTTGTCTCCCTCCTTGATACCGAATGCCTCGAAGAAAGGCTCGATATTGCGGAGTGTGACATTCACACGATTCTCGGCAAGCGAGTGAGGATCCGAGGAAGTCAGATTCAGTTTCTCCTCATCACGGCAATTATTTGCCCAGATATAAGCATAGTTCATATAGAAAATCTGCTCCGGAGTCAGTCCCTCGACCTTTGCTTCCTCAGAGTGTGGATCGATTCCCTTCTTTGCAAGAGCATTGAGAAATGCCGTACGCGATACCCGCAGACCACCCTGATCGGCGATATTCTCGCCAAGAGTGAAATGACCGTTGGCATGTACACCCGGAGCGACCTCAACCGAGTCAAACTGTGCCGCAAGCTTTTCTGCAAGTCCATTGAACGCTTCTGCATCCTCCGGCGTCCACCACTCCTTCAGATTTCCGTCGGCATCAAATATGCGGCCCTGGTCATCGAAACCGTGGGTCATCTCATGACCGATTACCACACCTATGCCTCCATAGTTCTCGGCATCAGTAGCCTCCGGATCAAAAAACGGAGCCTGAAGTATAGCCGCAGGGAACACAATCTCATTGGCCATAGGATTGTAGTAGGCGTTCACTGTCTGAGGAGTCATGCCCCACTCGGTCTTGTCGACTGGCTTGCCCCACTTCGATATGATGTCATCCTTATTCCACTTCTGCACCTGCTTGAAATTGGCATAAAGACTCTTCTCTTTATCAATATTCAGAGAACTATAGTCCTTCCACTTGTCAGGATAACCGATCTTCACAGTGAATGCGGCAAGCTTCTTTCGGGCATTAGCCTTAGTGGAGTCGCTCATCCACGTCAGATTGTCGATATGAGTGCCGAGAGCGTCGCGCAGATTCTCAACGAGATCAAGCATCTTCTGCTTGGACGACTCGGGAAAATACTTTGCTACATAAAGCTCGCCGATTGCCTCACCCATAGCCGACTCAGTCATGCCAAGCGCACGCTTCCACAACGGACGCTGCTCCTCGACACCGCTGACGACCTTGTTGAATTCAAATGTCGTATCGGTAAAATCAGTACTCAGATATGGAGAAGCCTGAGCCACATACTTCCACAGATAATAGTCCTTCTTCTCGCGAGGGCTGAGCGATGCCATCAGGTCGTTGGCACGTTTCACCGTATTGATCTCGGTCACGATAACCTTTTCAGGCGACTCGATGCCCATAGTCTCCACAAAGAAACGGTCCCAGTCGATTGCAGGATACATCTTTTTAAGCTCTGCAAAAGAACGCGGATTTTTCATCGCGCCGATATTGCGGCTTTCCTCGAGGCTCCAGGTCTCCTCGGCAAGCGAGGTCTCGATCTTCATCACATTCTCCATGATGCGCTTGGCATCCTCGTCGCTATAGCCGGCATTCTTCATCTGCGACTCGACAAGAACCTTGTAGGCGTTGCGCACTGCCGTGTTCCGCTCGTCATCCAGAAGATAGTAGTCGCGGTTACTGAGGCCGATACCACCACCGCTCACATACATGGCGTATGAGTTGCTGTCATCGAAGTCCTCCATCGGACCCGCGTTGAAGAAAGGACTGCCATAGTCCGACTGCATCCACATGAATAGATCGGTCATCGACTTATCATCCTCCGCATTCTCCTCGATCTTCTTCAGATCGGCGAGTATGGGCGAGGCACCCTCATTGTTGCGCCGCACCGTATCCATTGCCTGATTGTAGATTGTCGACACCTTGAATGCGACACTCCCCTCCTCTGGGTTCGTCTCGGCCAGAGTTGTGACAATCTCCTTTACACGCTCCTGATTTTGCTCGTCAAGCACATTGAACTGACCGTAACGGGAATGTTCCGCCGTCAGAGGATGTGCCTTCTGCCAGCCATTGTTTACATGACCGTAAAAATCTTCACCGACCGCAACTGTCTCGTCAACCGATGAAATATCGAGGCTTTTGAAAGCAGGGCCTTTGGACGTGCATCCTCCGGCCACTGCTCCGGCTGTTGCGATTGTCATACAATATACTAAGTATGAAATCTTCATTTTACTTCTTTTTTATTTGCACGCGGCACTCTTGCCGCCATGCCTGTTCACATGATTCCGCGCTCGCGCAGTTTCTGCTGCCAGGCCCACGCCGATTTCATCGTGTCGGCAAGAGGAGTCTCTGCCTTCCAGCCGAGAACCTCGTTGGCATGACGCGGATTGGCCCATACCTTCTCGATATCGCCGGCACGGCGGCCTACGATCTTTTTAGGCACAGTCACGCCGGTAGCCTTCTCAAATGTGTCGATAAGCTCAAGAACCGAAACACCGTTGCCGGTTCCAAGATTGAAAATCTCGACAGACTCTTCAGACTTGTCTTCAAGCATACGCTCCACCGCGATCACATGTGCTTTGGCAAGATCGACTACATTGATATAATCGCGTATGCATGAACCGTCGGGAGTGGGATAATCGTCACCGAACACACTCAGCTCCTTTCTTATACCCATGGCGGCCTGAGTCACATAGGGAAGAAGATTCTGCGGAACACCGTTGGGCAGTTCGCCGATTTCAGCCGACTTATGTGCGCCGACCGGATTGAAATAACGGAGTATCACGCTCTTGAATGGAGCACCGGCAGCAATCACTTCGGTAATGATTTCCTCTGAGATCTGCTTCGTGTTGCCATAAGGCGAAGTGGCCTTCTTGATAGGAGCGGCCTCTGTCACAGGGTTCTCATCTGGTTCTCCATAGACAGTGCACGACGAGCTGAACACGATCCCTTTGGTTTCGTGCTTGGCCATCTGCTCGAGCAGATTCATCAGCGTGTTCAGATTATTGCGATAATAAAGTATAGGCTTCTCCATCGATTCGCCGACAGCCTTGCTTGCAGCGAAATTGATCACACCCTTTATATCGGGATAGCTGTCAAAAAGCTTCTCCATCGCAGCCATATCAGTACAGTCTGCCTCAACAAAATCAGGGCGGATGCCCGTGATTTTCTCAATACCGTCAAGAACCTCTTTGTTACTGTTCGACAGATTGTCGACAATCACTACAGGATAACCGGCCTCCTGAAGCTCGACCACAGTGTGGCTACCGATATAACCGGTACCGCCTGCTACAAGTATTCGTTCCTTTTTCATCTTTGTATAGTGGTTAGAACTTTTACCAAGTTTTTTATTAGATTTGATTTCTATGTCCGATATTCAATCGATAGCCAGTATAAGCCCCTTGAGATATTCTCCTTCAGGATGATAGATCGAAACCGGATGATCGGCCGGCTGGGTCATCTGATGAAGGATACGCACCTTACGGCCTGTCGATGCGGCGGCAGAAAAGACAGCGAGCCGCAGATCACGGGCCGAAATAGCCTGAGAGCAACTGAACGTAAATATAACACCTCCTGGAGCTATTTTGCGCATGGCAGCAGCATTTAATTTCTGGTAACCGCGCAAAGCGTTAGGTATCGCCGATCTGTGTTTGGCAAAAGCAGGAGGATCAAGCACGATAAGGTCAAACTCCCCGTCCTTCATCGAGTCAAGATACTTGAATGCATCCTCGGCAACCGACTCATGGCGGCTGTCGCCAGGGAAATTAAGTTGCATATTACTGTCGGTCAGAGCTATTGCCTTTGCAGAGCTGTCAACCGACACAACACGCCTGGCACCTCCGCGCATCGCATACACCGAGAAACCTCCTGTGTAGCAGAACATATTGAGTACCGATCTTCCGCAACTGTATTTCTCAAGCAATGAACGGTTGTCACGCTGATCAAGGAAAAAACCGGTCTTCTGTCCTTTCAGCCAGTCCACACGGAACTTAAGCCCGTTTTCAAGAGCGACATCTGTCGCAAAAGCACCTTTCAGATAATCATTCTGAGGATCAAGACGCGCCTTATAGGGCAAAGTTGTCTCCGATTTATAATAGACATTTCTGATACCAAGATCCGGAAGACGGGTCAGAATTTCAGAAAACATCACACGGCGATAATGCATCGCGACACTATGAGCCTGCATTACAGCTGTATCACCGTAAACGTCAATGACAAGACCGGGGAGAAAATCACCCTCGCCATGCACAAGACGATATGAGTCATTGTCAGCACGTATCAGTCCGAGAGAGCGGCGGAGACTGTAGGCATCCTCAAGACGGCCCTGAAAAAAAGACTCGTCGACATCTACATCTACCGGCCCGAAGTGCAGCATCCTCACGGCAATACTGCCTATCTGCCAGTCACCGAGACCAAGCACACGGCCGTCATGGCCGACAACCCTCACGACCTCACCCTCCTCTATGCCGTCGGCAGGAGCAACTGCTATGGCACCGGAAAAAACCCACGGATGAAAACGCCCCAGCGATTCCTCTTTCCCCTTTTTAAGCTTTATCTCCTTCATCACTGCTATTTTATGAAGAAACGGTACAGATCATTGCCATTGGCATACAACAACAGCGCAAGAAGGAAGAACATTCCGGCCATCTGCGCGTATTCCAGAAACTTGTCCGACGGTTTTCTGCCGGTGATCATCTCCCAGATCAGAAACATCACATGACCGCCGTCAAGAGCCGGGATAGGTATTACATTCATGAATGCAAGTATTATCGACAGGAAAGCCACCGTCTCCCAGAACGTCAGCCAGTTCCAGGCCGAAGGAAACATTGACCCGATAGCGCCGAAACCGCCGATACTCTCGGCACCGCGCTTCGTAAACACATACTTAAGCGAGCCCACATAATTGGCCATCGTAGCCGTACCGTTGGAAATACCCTTCGGTATCGACTCCAATAAACCGTAACGCACATACTGGACTGGATAAATCTCAGCCGGGAGCATGAGGCCGATACCGAGTTTGCCGTCGCTTGTCGGAGTCGCCTCGAGTTTCACAATCTGCCCGTCACGTTCCACAGTAAACTCGGTAGGCATACCGGCACGGTCAAGCAGCACACGGCTGAACTCCGTGTAAGCCGGAGTTGCTACTGTATCGACAGCTATAAAACGGTCACCCTCCATGACTCCGGCCTTTATGGCAGGATCTCCGGCCGAAAGACTCTTGACAATGACAGGAACACGCATAGCCATAAAACCGCCGGCATCACTGACATTGAATATAAAATCCTCTGGCAAAGCGATAGTAACGGTATCGGTACCGTTGCGGAGCACCTTCACCTCACGGGCCTCGATGATATCCATCAGAGAGGATGACCCGCCAATGTCCCTGCCATCGGCAACAACCGGGATATCACCATTGCGGAAACCGGCAGACTGCGCGGCAGGAACAAAATCAAATCCCTCGCTCACATCACGGAAACTGATACGAGATTCACCCCAGTAAAACGCGATACCGGCATATATGATGACCGCAAGCACAAAATTCATGATCACTCCTCCGAGCATCACAAGCAACCGCTGATAAGCAGGTTTGGCTCTGAATTCCCAGGGCTCCGCGACAGCCGAGAGCGACTTCAGATCCTGTGTCTCGTCAATCATGCCGGCTATCTGGCAATATCCGCCCAGCGGAATCCATCCGATACCATAAACCGTATCACGCCAGGAAGACTTGCCGGGACGATCCTCGCTCTCTGGATGGCGACGGCCGACTTTCAACGTCACGGCCGCCTTGTCATCGTCCGATGACAACAGCAGGATCTTGCCTTCACGCGGAAGATACTTCAGCAATGAGAACTTATAATTGAAAAAAAGATAGAAGCGGTTTACGCGCATCCCGAAAATCCGGGCAAACATATAATGGCCGAACTCATGAACAATAACAAGCAGACTCAGAGCGGCAATCAGCTGCAAAGCCTTTATAAGTGCTGTTTCCACGTATTTTACTTTTTAGTCTAAATTCATGCTCCCGCAAATGACGACACAACTTCTGTCGCTATGCGGCGGGCCTGATCATTTGATGAAATATAATCCTCAAGCGACGGACCTGAAATATGGTCTGCCCTTGTCAGAGTCTCCTCGATCACCTTGACAATATCAGTAAAACCGATACGGTCATGCAAAAATGCGTCAACGGCAATCTCGTTGGCAGCATTGATGACACAAGCGGTATTTCCGCCATGCTCAAGAGCATAATGGCCAAGCCTGATTCCGGGGAATTTATCGGCATCCGGCTCCTCGAAAGTCAGACTGCTGAGATCACCTACTGTCAGACGGCGCTCCGTCTCTGGCAAATCCAGGCGTTGTCCTCCTGCGAGAGCATACCTGATAGGCAGATGCATGTCGGGAACACCAAGCTGAGCCTTCAGGGCTCCGTCACGATACTCGACCATCGAGTGAACAACCGACTGCGGGTGCACGACAGCCTTGATCCGTTCACCGGGGATATCAAAAAGCCACCTTGCCTCAATAATCTCAAAAGACTTGTTGATCATAGTCGCCGAGTCAACCGTAATCTTCGCCCCCATGCTCCAGTTGGGATGACGCAAGGCATCCAAAGCCCTCATCCGCGCAAGATCTGAAACGGCCGTGCATCTGAAAGGGCCTCCCGATGCTGTGATCCAGAGTCGCTCGACCCTCTCGCTGTCCTCACCGCGCAGACACTGATAGATAGCCGAATGCTCAGAGTCAACCGGAATGATATCGACACCGTGTGCCTCCCGCTCCCGCGTGACAATCTCTCCGGCCACCACAAGCGTCTCCTTATTTGCCAGAGCGATCGTCTTTCTGGCTCTTATAGCACTCATAGTCGGCAACAGACCGCTGTAGCCTACGGTAGCCGTTACAACCACATCGGTATCCTCGACAGCCATGACATCACATATCGCCTCATTTCCACTGTAAGCCTTGATTCCAAGCGATGCCATCCCCTCCCTGAAC
>JAIDKP010000422.1 GCA_029051445.1 Muribaculaceae bacterium
ACCACAAGATCGCCGGGCTGAAGAAAAAGTGAAGCCATATCGTAGGCCGGACTAAGATATCCGCCCCCGTTGTCCTCAAGGTCGATTATAAGATCCTTCATACCCTCCTTCTGCAGTTTCTTCACGGCCTCGGCAACCTCATTGCCGGTGTCTTCGGCAAAACGGCTGACACGTATGTAGCCGGTAGTAGGACCTTCCATATATGCCGCATCGACACTGTAGAGCGGTATGTCGTCACGTATGATTCTGAAATTGATCGGATCTTCAACACCACGACGAAGCACCTTCACTACAACCTCTGTACCCTTAGGACCGCGCAAAATATTAAGAATCTCGCTGTTAGAGCGTCCTGCGCCCGAGATTATCGAGTCATTGGCCGAGAGAATACGATCGCCGGGCTGGATACCCACAGCTTCCGAAGGCCCTCCGGCCGTAGTCTGGATGACATAGAGCGAGTCATTGTTCATATTGAACTGTATGCCGATACCGCTGAAATTACCCTGAAGAGGGGTTGTAAGTTCCTTTGTTTCCTCTGCATCAGTGTAAACCGAATGAGGATCAAGCGTTTTGAGCATCGCGATGATAGCTTCTTCGACCATCTTGGGCGAATCGACCGTATCGACATAGAAACTCTCTATCAGTCTCTCGGCATAACCCAGTTTCTGAAGCGGAGAGAAATCCTGCCCCTTTTCCTGCGACTTGCGGTCACGCGCCCAGACTGCGGTTACGGCAATAAGCGCGATAACCACCGCTCCAAGTATTTTTTTCATTTTCTTTGACATTTACATTGACCTGATTTCATTATTTCTCCGGCAAAAAAGCACTTACATCAGCGCCAAAACGCTCAAGCTCTCTTACAACCGAAGAACTGACCGATGCATGTTCGGGCAGCGACATCATAAAAACCGTATCTATACCCGACATTTTTCTGTTTACATCAGCTATCTGCTGTTCATACAGAAAATCCGAGCTGTTTCTCAATCCCCTGAGCAGATACCCTGCACCCAACTCCTGTGCCTTGGCATAGGTAAGCCCGGAGTAACAGACCACTTCGACCTTTTCACCAAAACACTCTGTCAGACGTCTGATATTCTTGGCACGCGACACCCCTTCATGCTCAGCTCCGGGTTTGTTGATATTCACTCCGACTCCGATATAGATCTTGTCAAACAAAGACAGGCTCCGCTCCACAATCGACAGATGCCCGACAGTAAATGGATCAAAAGATCCGGCATAAAAGGCCTTGCTCATATGATCAACTTATTTCAGAGTCATCCTCTACAACAAGATTATCAATAATAAAGTTCTGTCGTTCAGAAGTATTCTTACCCATATAGAACTCCAGCAACTGTCCCACACCGTCATCCTTCCGCAGAGTCACACGGTCGACACGCATGTCCTCCCCGATAAATCCGCGGAATTCCTCAGGCGAAATCTCACCAAGTCCTTTGAATCGGGTTATCTCCGCATTTGCACCAAGTTTCTTTATGGCTGCAAGACGTTCTTCATCACTGTAGCAGTAGTATGTGTCCTCGGGAGTCCCCTTCGACTTACTGCTTCTGCGCGAAGTCTTTTTATTTCTTACCCTGAAAAGCGGAGTCTGAAGCACATACACATGCCCCTTCTTCACAAGATCAGGGAAGAACTGAAGAAAGAAAGTCAGCAACAGAAGTCTGATGTGCATCCCGTCCACATCGGCATCAGTGGCGATAACCACATTGTTGTAACGGAGACCGTCGATACCGTCCTCAATATTCAATGCCGCCTGAAGCAGATTAAACTCCTCATTCTCATATACCACTTTCTGAGTCAACCCATAGCTGTTGAGCGGCTTGCCTCGGAGAGAGAATACAGCCTGTGTCTCAACATCACGGATCTTGGTGATCGAGCCTGCTGCGGAGTCACCCTCGGTGATAAAGATCGACGATGCCAGCTTTTTCCCGTCATCACCCTTGGCATCATTCAGATGCACACGGCAGTCAAGCAGTTTGCGGTTATGAAGATTCACCTTCTTGGCGCGTTCACGCGCAAGTTTGGTGATTCCGGCCATAGATTTTCTGTCGCGCTCACTCTCCTGCACCTTCTTCAATATCACCTCGGCAACATCGAGATTTTTATGCAGGTAGTTGTCAAGCTCCTTCTTTATGAAGTCACCGACAAACTTTGCCACCGTCGGACCATCAGGCGCCATGTCGCGCGAACCAAGCTTGGTCTTGGTCTGAGACTCGAACACCGGCTCCTCGACCTTCACCGATACAGCCGCGACCATACCGTTGCGTATGTCGCTGTACTCGAAATTACGTCCGAAATAATCCTTAAGCGTTCGCGATACCGCCTCCTTGTAGGCCGTAAGATGTGTGCCGCCCTGTGTGGTATGCTGTCCGTTCACAAACGAATAATACTCCTCGCCATACTGGTTGGCATGCGTCAGTGCGATTTCTATATCATCTCCCTTCAGATGTATCGGAGCATATAGAGGATCCTTGGTCATATTCTCGCGCAACAGATCGAGAAGACCCTGGCGCGACATGTACTTCTGATTGTTGTAGACAATCGTCAGCCCGGTGTTGAGAAATGTGTAGTTCTTTATAAGCGGGAGCACAAACTCGTCCCTGTACACATAATCCTTGAAGATTGCACTGTCAGGCTTGAAAGACACCGTCGTTCCATTAGGTTCAGGACTATCGCGCAAACCGCTGTCCTCGATTATCTCGCCATGACTGAACAAAGCACGGCGCGACTTGCCGTTGACCGTGCTCTCTATCTCAAACATCTCGCTCAGAGCATTGACAGCCTTGATGCCAACACCGTTAAGTCCGACCGATTTCTTAAATGACTTCGACGTGTACTTGGCACCGGTATTCATCTTCGATGCCACATCAACCACCTTCCCAAGCGGCACTCCACGGCCATAGTCCCTCACCTTCACGACCCCGTCGGCAATCTCGACAATAATCTGCCTTCCGTTGCCCATCATAAACTCGTCTATCGAGTTGTCCATCACCTCCTTCAGAAGCACATAGATACCATCGTCAGAATTACTGCCGTCGCCAAGCTTGCCTATATACATGCCAGGGCGCAACCTTATATGCTCCTTCCAGTCCAGAGTCACTATATCATCCTCGGTGTACTCCGCCACAGGCACATTAAGATCGTCAGTCATCGCCTCAACCTCCGAGGCCGACAACCCTTCCTCTATTTCTTCTTCTGCCATTACAGTAAAACCTCCTTTGTATCAAAACTCAAAGATACAAAATTTTCAACTTTCAAACAACCCCGGCCAAAACGGTCATAGCCGCAAAAAATTACACCAGTCATTGCAAACATCTCAGCTATCCACTCTGCACGCGTAACGCCTCGCGCCTCCATGCTCAATTGCGATATGGACGATAGAGACGAGCAAACAGCTTCACGGCGGCAACAACCTCCGGCGACGGCTCCGGCGCACCACCGCCACCTACAACCCTCGCATAAGCCACAGGAAGCCTGAAGAGCGGAGTCTCATCAGCCCTGCCATAGCTACGGTCAAAATCTTTCGGTTTATCCATCTCATGTGAATAAACGCATTTCCCGATAATCTTATTGCCCTGCCGGAGCACTCATAAAAACGCCCGCATGATACTACATCGGAATAAAACAATGCAGGCGGCTGACTTCAGTCATGCCGCCTGCATATTATATTATGCAATTATTATCAAGCTTCCTTAGCCGGAGTGCGTGAGCTGCGCTTCTCCTTCTTGGGAGCAGCAGCGACAGCCGCACGGGACTTTGATCCATTACGGCTACGGTCGGTCAGATAAGCCACAGGCGATGCGATATAGATCGTCGAGAGCGTACCGGTGATCACACCGAAGAGCATTGCGAAAATGAAGCTGCGCAGGCTGTCACCACCAAGCACGAAGATGCAGAGGAGCACCAGAAGAGTCGAACCCGATGTGATGAGCGTACGGCTCAGAGTCTGATTGATCGAACCATTGATCGTTGTGTAAAGATCCTGTTTCGGATAAAGACTTGCGTTTTCGCGCACACGGTCAAACACAACCACCGTATCATTGATCTGATAACCGATCACTGTAAGGATAGCGGCAATAAACGTCTGATCGATTTCCATAGCGAAAGGCAGAACACCCCAGAACAGCGAGTAGAAACCGATGATGGTGAACGCTGTGAATGCCACGGCTGCAAGTGCGCCGACTGAGAATGCTACGTTTCTGAATCGGAGAAGGATGTAGAGGAACATAGCAATGAGCGACAGAACCACAGCTACATATGCATCGCTGCGCATGTCATCAGCCACAGTCGGGCCAACCTTCTGCGAGGAAACTATACCCTGAGTCTCGTCGGTAGTGCTGAACTCCTCGGCAGTCATGCCTTCGCGAAGATCCGACTTCATTGCATTGAACAGCTTGCCTACGATCTCCTCGTCGACACCCTCGTTGTCATCTGCGATCTTGTAGTTGGTCGAGACACGCACCTGATTGGAATTCTCGATTGTGATAACCGACACCGAAGCTCCGGGGAATTCGGGAGCGAGACGCGCCTGAAGTTCCTCTGTATTCACAGGCTTGTCAAGCTTGACCACATAGTTGCGGCCACCCGAGAAGTCAATACCCTGGTTAAGACCGCGCGCAAAGAGCGACACAAGCACGATAGCGACAAAGATGCCCACAACCGTGAACGAGAGCTTGCGCTGGCCAAGGAAATTGATCTTGGTATTAAGAAGCCAGTTACGTGAGAGCTTTGTATCGAAAGTAAGTTTCTCGAACACCTTTTTGCGGGCACCGAGGATAAAGACGATACGCGTCAGGTAAACAGCCGTGAAGAACGAGCAGACAATACCGATGATAAGCGTAGTGGCAAATCCCTTGATCGGGCCTGTTCCATAGAGGAGCAGGATCACACCGGTGATGATAGAAGTGAGGTTAGAGTCAAAGATCGCGGAGAACGCGTTGCTGTAACCGTCGGCAATAGCATTGCGGATATTCTTGCCTGCACGGAGTTCCTCTTTCGTGCGCTCGAATATAAGCACATTGGCGTCAACTGCCATACCGAGAGCAAGCACGATACCGGCGATACCCGACAGAGTCAGCACTGCCTGGAACGACGCGAGAATACCGAATGTGAAGAACAGGTTGAACACCAGACCGAGGTCGGCGATAAGACCGGGGATGAATCCATAGATAAGACCCATGAAAATCATCAGAAGCACGAGCGACAGGATGAACGACATGAAACCTGCCTTGATGGCCTGCTCACCCAGCGACGGACCGATTACCATATCGGAAATGATGTCGACCTTTGCCGTCATCTTACCGCTCTTGAGCACGTTGGCAAGGTCCTGAGCCTCCTCGACGGAAAATCCGCCGGTGATCTGTGAGCGACCACCCTCGATGGCTGTGTTCACATTGGGGAACGAATACACCTTGTCGTCAAGAACAATGGCAACTGCATTGCCGATGTTCGCACCGGTCACGCGGGCCCACTGCTTGGCACCCTCGTTATTCATGTCCATCGTAACGACATTGCCCTGCATGTTGTCGAAATCACTCTGTGCCGATATCACACATGAGCCGTCGAGCGCGGGCTTGCCGTTGTTGGTCTTGAGAGCGATAAGCTGGTAAAGCTCGATATTGCGGCCGTTTTCAGCCGGAATAACCTGAGGCTTCACACTCCAGAGAAGTTTCAGATTACTCGGAAGGATCTGCTTTGCAGCGGTCGATGCAAGCACTTTGTCGATTGCATCGCGACGGGCGGAAGTTGCATAACCGACCACCGGGGTGGGCTGGTTCTCGACACCACCGTCAAACAATGCGATCAGCCCCTCGGGCATATTCATTGTCGAGTCTTGTGCGACCGTGTTGCTGAGCTGAGAGAGAGCTCCCATGATCTCGTTGGCCTTGTAGGTCTCGAAGAACTCGAGGTTGGCCGAACGCTGCAGAAGCTCACGCACACGCTGGTGTTCCTTCACACCCGGAAGCTCAAGAAGGATCTGACCGTCCTTGCCCTGAAGCACCTGTATATTGGGTGATACGACACCATAAGCGTCGATACGGCTGCGGAGGACATTCGTAGCTGAATTGTTCACACGATCCTTCACCTCATCCTTCAGAGTCGAAGCCACGGTTGCGTCATCGGCACCGCGCTTAACGATTCCGTTGAACACTACCGAGTAGTCAGCGCCGGGATTAAGAGCGCGGTACTGCTTGGTGAAAGTGCCGACATAATCATCGCTCTGGTGCGAGCCGATGATCGAATCGGTAGCTGCGATTGCGGCATCAAATGCAGGATCGGGATCTGCATTCTTCATCGAACGCAGAATCTCAGGCATCGAGACCTGAAGAATCACGTTCATGCCACCCTTGAGGTCAAGACCGAGTCCCACACCCCACTTCTGCACCTGCTGGTAGTTGTAGCCCATATAGACGGGCTCTTTGGAGATTGAGTCAATGTAGGCTTTGTAGGCCTTCGCATACTGCTCGGAGCCTGTGCCTGCTTCTCCGGCTACCTGCGCGGCGTGGTCCTTGGCCTTCCCCTCGTAGTGGTTGCTCACTGCCGAGAACGAAAGATAGAACGCACACACAAGCACCAGGAACACCGCTATAATACCGGCGATAAGGCTTCCTAACGTTCCTTTGTTTTGCATGTGGTAATGATATTTATTTTTCTTTCAATTTTTACTTTTTCAGCGCCACGGGAACACACCCGCAACAACACATTATTTTCAGCTTGCAAATGTAGAAAAAAACTTTTTTCCAACCAACACAATATTTCCATAATGGATTTCTTTTCTCAAATTTTATCACACTCTTCTTAAATCCTTCTTAAATTACCATATAAAAGTATCTGACTGTTTTGCTAACTTTGTGACGGCTTTGGTGTTTTATTGGTATGTTTGTCATCGGCATGAAATCACGCATCGGAATTTGGCGAGACCGGTTTGGCTCCGGTAATGCCTCGCTGATTGTTGCAGCTGCTGCCGTAGGTATTGCAACCGGAGCATGCGCGACTCTGCTGAAGCTGACGATAAAATGGATCACAGCCACGGCACTTTCCGTCACGTCGGCGGTAGGTACCGACTACACGACTATAATCCTGCCTGTTGTAGGTATATTGCTTGCTGTCACCTATCAGAGACTCGTTCTGCATCGCGACATATCAGATGGCATAAGGCTTATTTCACAAAGATTTGCCGACAAAAACTACCACTATACCCCACGGCTTATACTCGCACCTGTTATAGCAAGTTCCATCACCCTTGGATTCGGCGGATCTGCCGGCTCTGAAAGCCCTATCGCAAGTGCAGGAGCAGCCATAGGAGGCAACATTGCCGGAAAATTCCGGTTTTCACCTGAACAAATGATGACACTGATAGCCTGTGGCGCAGGAGCAGGAA
This sequence comes from Muribaculaceae bacterium, assembly GCA_029051445.1. Taxonomy (GTDB): domain Bacteria; phylum Bacteroidota; class Bacteroidia; order Bacteroidales; family Muribaculaceae; genus JAFLTL01. The sequence continues at coordinate 7,394 of JAIDKP010000422.1, forward strand.
TCGCAGGAATTTTCAAGGCACCGGTCGGCGGGGCGCTTTTCGTCATTGAGATTTTTACTATTTCACTCGACACCATTGCCATGTCGGCACTGTTTGTGTCAACAACCGTTTCCGCTCTTACCGCATTCATCTTGTCGGGATGCACTGTCGATATGCGTTTTTCTGATCCGGAACCTATAACATCCGCATACATTATGGCAGTTGTAGGAGCCGGACTCTTTCTCGGACTCTATTCCACTTATTATGCCGCTGTTATGAGATTCATGAAAAAATTGTACGCCGGCATTAAGAATTACTGGCTCCGTGGCATCTTTTCCGGACTTACGGTAGGCCTACTCATATTCACATTCCCCATACTTTATGGCGAAGGCTACGGGTCGGTGCAACAGCTTCTTGCCTGCACGACCGACAAGCTCATACAGAACTCATGGCTGTCTCATCTTGCACTATCAGGATACACTACAACAGCCATCACACTGGTCATTGCCGCCACAGTCCTGATCGTCAAACCGTTTGCAACATCATCAACCATCGACGGAGGAGGTGTGGCCGGAGATTATGCACCATTGCTTATGATAGGCAGCGTTGCGGGATTTCTGTTTTCAGTAGCTGCCGACACACTTTTCGGCATTCACCTGCCGATAGCCGATTTTGTCTTTTTAGGTATGACCGGCGTAATGGCAGGAGCCGTAAAAGCGCCACTGATGGCAATATTTCTTACGGTTGAGATGACATGCATTCCCTCCATGCTTTTACCGGCCGCGGTCGTAGCAACCATATCCTATATCACACGCATTATATTAAACGGCAATAAGAGCACATGCACTGATATCAGGCGCGATCCTAAAAACATATACAACTGACAATGGAAAAAATAGCAAGTTTCACAATCGACCACAACCGTCTGCTGCGTGGCATCTACGTCAGTCGGCGCGACACCACACCCTCCGGCGACATCATCACGACATTCGACATACGCATGACCGAGCCAAACCGACAGAAAGCACTTTCGCCAAAGGCTCTTCACGCAATCGAGCATCTTGCAGCGACCTATCTCCGCAACCGCAGCGACTGGAAAGATCGTATCGTCTACTGGGGTCCTATGGGATGCTGCACGGGAAACTACATGATAGTACAAGGCCGACTTGAACCGGCCGACATACTGCCGTTAATGCAAGACACCATGCGGTTTATAGCATCTTTTGACGGTGATATTCCGGGAGCAACGCCACGCGACTGCGGCAACTTCTCATTTATGGATCTCGATGACGCCAGAAGATCTGCACGGATCTACCTTGAAGAGGTACTCGAAAATCCGTCACCCGAGAACCTCACTTACCCATCCTGACGCACGTCCTGCGCCCGCGCAGGAAATATTCGATAAGTATATTTGGTGCTCGGTTGCTTTTAAGAAGATTCCTTTCAGGAAAACCGCTGTAATTTTTTTTCATGCGTCGGTAATCATTGTGAGCTTTCACGATTGCCGATGCATGTCTCCATTTGCCCGACACCATATATTGCCCCCATGCAAGCGTGTCAAGCAGCCTGCGTTTCAGCAGAAACCAAAATTTCCAGCTACCCTCGGGCAGATTTTTATAAAGCATGAGCAGATTGTTGCGGAAGTTTAGATATGTCTTCTTGGGCGACGAGGCATCGAGACTCGCTCCACCGAGATGATACACTTCCGAGTCCGTCACACACACGACACGATATCCTGCCAGCCTGAGCCGCCAGCAAAGATCGATCTCCTCCATGTGGGCGAAAAACGCCTCGTCGAGGCCGCCAACCTTGAGATACGCGGCTGTATCA